>DATBYL010000370.1:0-5985 GCA_036513735.1 Candidatus Acidiferrales bacterium | reverse complement strand
AAATTGACCGCCTCGAAAAGGATCTCGACGATCTTCGCCGCATTTCTTCCGTGGCTTCGCCCGATCCCGATATTGAGCGTCTGCGCGTTCAGGTCAATGAACTGAAGCGCGAATTTTTCTCGAATCTCGGAGCCTGGCAGCGCACGCAACTCGCTCGCCACGCTCAGCGTCCTTATATGCTCGATTACGTGCGGCTCCTTTTCACGGACTTTTCCGAACTCCACGGCGACCGCGCCTATGGAGACGATCAGGCGCTCGTCGCCGGTATGGCCAAATTTCACGGCCGTCCAGTGATGGTCATCGGCCACCAAAAAGGGCGCGACACAAAAGAGCGCATGGCCCGTAATTTTGGTTCTGCGAAACCCGAAGGCTACCGCAAAGCCATGCGTCTGATGCGCCTCGCCGCAAAATTCAATCGTCCCGTTTTCGCGTTTGTCGATACGCCCGGCGCCTATCCCGGTATGGACGCCGAAGAACGCGGCCAGGCCGAAGCCATTGCCTTCAATCTTCGCGAAATGTCCCGCCTGCCTGTTCCGATCATCGTCACCATCACCGGAGAAGGCGGTTCCGGCGGAGCGCTGGGAATCGCAGTCGGTGACCGCGTCCTTCTAATGGAAAATTCCGTTTACTCCGTGATTTCCCCGGAAGGCTGCGCTTCAATTCTTTGGCGTGACGCAGGCAAAGCCGAAATCGCCGCCGAAGCTTTGAAAATCACCGCAAGGGAATTGGTCGATATGGATCTCGTCGATGGCGTCGTCCCCGAACCCGAAGGCGGCGCGCACACTGACTACGAACAGGCCGCGCAACTTCTCGACGTCGAACTTTTTCGCGCGCTCACCGAACTCAGCGCCATCCCGCTCCCCGAACTTCTCGAACGCCGCTACCAGCGCTTCCGCCGCATGGGCCAATTCTTCACTCCGACCGCATAACCAAATTCGCATCCCGCGTGGAACTTTCCAGGCGCCTCATCCGTATGAATAATTAGACGGGAGGCAATCCATGTTCTGCGAGCGCTGTGGTTCTAAATTAGTCGAAGGCAAGCGATTCTGTCCGTCCTGCGGCAAGCCAGTAGGCATCGCGCTCGTCCCGCTCGAGCGTCAAGGCAAAGTCCAGCGCAACCTGCAGGTCCTCGCTATTCTCTGGCTCGTTGCTGGCGCGCTAAATCTATTCCTCGGTTTCGGCATGTTCACCTTCGGCCACATTTTCGCCAACCTCGGCCTTCACATTGACGGCGTCCCCAACTTCGCGCCCTTCGTCCAAAGCATCCTCTCCTTCGTTGGTGGATTCGTAATTCTCAAAGCGCTGCTCGCAATCGCCACCGGACTTGGTCTTCTCCAGCGCGAATCCTGGGCGCGCCCGCTAGCAATCGTGATGTCCTTCTTCGAGCTTCTCCACATTCCGTTCGGCACAGCGCTGGGAATTTACACGCTGGTAGTTCTGCTCCCCGGCGAAGCCTCCGTCGAGTATGATCAACTAGCCAAAGCCGCCTAAAATAATCCCGCGTAATAAGAAACTCGCGCGATCAGCGGCCACATCGTAGAGCCGGCTTCCAGCCGGCTCTTTCTTTTGTCTTCCGCCGCCACACCTCCGCGCCGCCAATCAGGGACGTGGCACTTAAGTCATGCGCCCGCCACACAATCCTTGAGCATCCGCGCGCCGTGCTTTACGCTCGATTCACCTCAGGAGATCGGGAGCAGACATTGTTAGCAAAGGTCATCGAATTTCGAGAGATAGAAAAAATGAGCGAGATTCCAGACGAAAAGGACGCCGACCTCCACGGGCCGTTTCGCCCCTACGAGCGCCTCGTCTCCATTAAAATCTTGGGCAAAACATTTGACGTGCCCGAGAAGAATTCGCTTCTCCGCTGCTTCCAGTTCATCAGCCCGGAGACCATCCCCTACGGCCGTTTCTGCTGGAATCAGGATTGCCAGTATTGCCGCGTCGAATGTAAATTGCCCGACGACGATGAAACTCGCGAAATGATTTCCTGCAAATTCATGGTCATGCCCGGCATGGAAATCACCAAAGTCAGCCCCGAACTGAAAGGCTGCCTCCGCGCCGCCCTGAAAAAATAAACTCGCGCCACTGCCAAATCTGTGGCACAGGCTTCAGCCTGTGACCTACGACATTTTAAGCGCGCCCTAAATTTATTAGCTCAGATGCTGCGCCGCGCAAATCTGAATTTGCTCCGTTCGTTGCGCTGTTCTACGATACTCCCCATGCCCAACACTCCCACTCCCTCCCCAATCCTCTGCGATAGTTGCGGCCTGTCCGCCGACGCTGAACACATCCGCGCCCGCATGTCCCGACTCGAAGAAGCCACGCGCCATCGCCCATTCCATATCGGCTTGCTTCTAATCTCCACCGCTCCGCCAGCAAATCCCGGCGACGACATTTACACATGGGAACATCAAGCCGCCAGTCCCGAAGCTCATTCTTATATTCAAGCTCTCTTCGCCTGCACAGGCGTCGCCCCGGAAAAAAGTCCCACCCAACAATTAGCCGACCTCCAACGCCACGGCGTTTACATCGCAAGACTTGTGGAATGTCCGCTCCTGCAAGGCACGCCAACAAACGGTCTCGCCGCGAAATACGGCCCCACCCTAATCAAGCGCATCAACTTTTCCTACAAGCCAAGACAAATCGCGCTCCTTGCTCCGGCGGCAGCCGGCCTAGCCGATCTTCTAATCAAAGCAGGCTTCTCCGATAAGCTAGTCTCCAACGGAAAGGGAATTGAAATCCCATATCCCGATTACGCCCACGGCATCGCAAAAGTTTGCGCCACCCTAACGAAAGCCATCGCCGCCTCCGAAGCGTCCTAGGTCTTTCTGCGTCTTTCTCTGCATACTCTGCGCCTCTGCGTTGAATACACTCTTCGCCACCGCCCGTATCGACCAATATGATAGAATTCCCTCGTACAGGCGCATCCCCTTGAACACCAAAGCAAAATTCGCCGTAGGCTCCGGCATCATTATCATCGCCCTCGTCACGCTGGGCTGGGTCGGCGCCCGTGAAAGCAAAACTTACTATCACTTAATTTCCGAGCTTCCCACTCTGAAGCAAAGCGAACTCCACGAACGCATGCGCGTTTCCGGCAACGTCGCTCCCGGCACCATTAAATATCTTCCCGGCCGCGTCGAATTCGTTCTCGTCGAAGAAAATAAAACTTTGAACGTCGCCTACACCGGACAGGATCCGCTGCCCGACACATTCAAAGATGACGCGCAAGCCCTCGTCGAAGGCAAGCTCGGCGCCGACGGAAAATTTACCGCCGAACAGATTCAAGCCAAGTGCGCGTCCAAATACGAAGTTGCTCCAACAAGCGGCGCAGCTCCAACGCCGATTAAAAATTAAGTTTCGTCCGGCACTAATGGCAATCATTCCCGCGAGGATCACTTAGTGGATTTTTTCGGATCATTCGCCCTCCTTCTCGCATTCGTCTGCGCGGCGTATGCGATAGTGGGCGGCATTTTCGCCATCCGCACGCGCAACGCGCTGCTCATCAAAAGCGCGCGCAATGCTGGAATGGCCGTCTGCGGACTAATCGTTATCGCCGTAGCCAGCCTCGAATATCTCTACTTCACAAATAATTTTTCCGTCGCCTATATCGTCGAGACCAGCAGCCGCAGCCAATCCCCGTTCTTCAAATTTTCAGCGCTGTGGTCCCATCAGGAAGGCTCGCTGCTTTTTTGGAGCTTGATTCTCTCCATCTACGTTTTCTCTGTTCTCTGGACGTATCGCGGCAAGCATCCCGAGCTAATGCCGTATGTAGGCGTAATCCTGGCGAGCGTCCAATTATTCTTCCTCATCATGAATAATTTCATCGCCAGCCCCTTCAAAATGATCGGGCAGGTGGACGCGGCCGGCGTAATGCACTGGATCACGCAACCCGATGGCCGCGGTTTGACGCCTCTTTTGCGCTACCCGGAAATGATCATCCATCCTCCGATGCTCTATTCCGGTTATACCGGATTCACGATTCCGTTCGCCTTCGGACTCGCCGCGCTCATCGGCCGCTATCCCGGCGAAAAATGGATTCACCTTACGCGCCGTTGGACGATGATCGCGTGGTGTTTCCAAAGCGTCGGAGTTTTGCTCGGCGCGCATTGGGCCTACGCAGTTTTAGGGTGGGGCGGCTACTGGTCGTGGGATCCCGTGGAAAACGCGTCGCTCATGCCGTGGCTCATCGGCACCGCGTTCCTTCATTCCGTGATGATGCAGGAAAAACGCGGCATGATGAAAGTGTGGAACGTCTGGCTCGTCTTCATTACCTTCATGCTTTGTATTTTTGGCACTACCATCACTCGCAGCGGCATGATTAGCTCCGTCCACGCCTTTGCGCAATCCGAAATCGGTCCGTGGTTTTTCGGATTCCTCGCAGTAATTTTCATCGTCTGCCTGGCCGCGTTCTTAAAGAATCGCGATTACCTCAAAAGCGACAATCATCTCGACTCGCTCATCTCCCGCGAATCCAGTTTTCTTTTTAACAATCTAATTTTGCTAGTCGCCTGCGTCGCCATTCTCTCCGGCACAATGTTCCCGGTTCTTTCCGAATGGATCACCGGACAAAAAATCAGCGTCGGCGCCCCATTCTTCAATCACATCAACATTCCCATCGGACTCATGCTCCTGTTTCTCACCGGAGTCGGCCCGCTTCTCGCATGGCGACGCACATCTGGCGAAAGTCTGCGCCGCAATTTCGGCTGGCCAATGCTCGGTGGAATAGTTGCCGGAGCCATCGCCTATCCGCTAGGCTGTACGGATTTATTTTCGCTTACCTGCGTAATTCTCTCCGTATTCGTGATTCTCACCATCATCGCGGAATTTTATCGGGGCGCAAAAGTAATCCGCGCACGCAGCGGCGAAAATATTTTCTCGAGCGCCATGCAATTGACCATGCGCAACACTCGCCGCTATGGCGGATACGTCGTCCATCTCGGAATCGTTCTCGTATTCATCGGAATCGCCGGCCAGGCCTTCAATCAAGATAAGCAAATGGACATGCCCGCCGGATCATCCATGAAAATCGGCCCGTACACGCTGGTCCGGCAGACATTCGATTCCATTCCGGAGGGCGACTACACCGCGGAACGCGTCACCATCGAAGCTGACAAAAATAATCGTCAGGTGATGATGCTTTATCCTGAAAAACGCGCCTACGAAAGCGCGCAGGAAAATGGCACCATGGTCGCAATTTATTCCACGCTGCGCGAAGATCTCTACGTCGTCTACGCCGGACGCAATCCTGAAACCGGCGAGCCGGTAATTCACGCCTACCTGAATCCTCTCGTCAAATGGATTTGGCTCGGCGGAGTCGTAGTAGTTCTCGGCACAATTCTCGCGCTGTTTCCAAGCCGCCCGCCAACAATTGTTCTGCAAGCTGTCGAGCAGCCATCTCCGATTCCAACAGATGGTCAGCGCGTCGCGCCAGCTTCGATCCCGGGAGCGGTTCACTAATATGACGCCGCGAACTAAGAGCACGAAGGCTTCGTATCAGGGCACGACTTCAGTCGTGCCGTACAGCTTCGCTAACGCGGGGGTTTTAGCCCCTGCAATTTGCGCTGCAATCATTTACGTGGCGATACTTTTGCTCGCATGCGCATCCATCTTTGTTCCCGTCGCGCGTGCGCAAAAAACCGACCGCGCCAAAAAAGTCGGCATGAAATTAATGTGCGTCTGCGGATGCGCGCAAGTTCTGGTGCAATGCAATCACCTGAATTGCCCAAGCTCCGCGCCGATGTTGAAGGAATTGGACGATCGCATCGCCAGCGGCACTTCAGACGACATGATCGTTCAGGATTTCGTGCAAGGCTACGGCGTGCAAGTGCTTTCTTCTCCGCCAAATTCCGGATTCAATCGCGTCGCGTGGCTTTTACCCGGAATCGTTTTCGCATTAGGTCTCGGACTCGTCGCCTGGGTCGTCGGCCGTTGGCGGCATAATTCCTTAGTAACGGCTTCAGCGCCTCGTGCCCCGCAAATTTCTGT
>DATBYL010000369.1:0-5970 GCA_036513735.1 Candidatus Acidiferrales bacterium | reverse complement strand
CTCCAGCATTCGGCTACTCGAGGATGTGCTGAACGCCGACCGGTCGCGGCCGCGCTTCCTCACCATGATTCTGACGCTGTTTTCGGCGCTTTCGTTAGTATTGGCGGCGCTGGGTATTTACGGCGTCATCTCCTACGCGGTGGCGCAGCGCACCAGCGAGATTGGAATTCGGATGGCGCTGGGCGCGCAGCCCGGTGAAGTGCTGCGAATGGTCTGCAAACAGGGAATGATAATTATTTGCGCCGGGCTCGCGATTGGATTGATGGCGGCGCTGGCGATTGGTCGAGTAGTGGGAAGTTTTCTGATGGGAATTAGCGGGACGGATCCCGTCACGTATGTGAGTGTGACGGCGGTGCTGATGTTGATTGGTGTTACGGCGTGCTATGTGCCGGCGAGGAGAGCGGCGGGGTTGGATCCTACTGAAGCGCTGAGGCATGAGTGAGCGCGCGTGGACGTGATAGTGTAGCGACCGGCGAGCTTGGGACGTGGTTAAAGCTATGAAGAATCCGACAATTACAATTCCACTTGATCCCCAAACGGCGCAAGTGTACGAGTCTGCGGGACCCGAGGAAAAGCGGAAGATGCAGGCTCTTCTCGGCATCTGGCTTCGTGATCTGGCGGCGCGAGAACGGCGGCCGTTGTCCAAATTCTTGATGAAGCCGCTGCTGAGGCGAAGGCCGCGGACTGACGCCGGAGATGTTGGATTCATTTTTGAAAGGCGTGTAGCTGTGTCGCGGTGAGGGAAATTTCCGACGGATTTGCGGAGTTTCCTTCGGCCACGAGACAAAACTACCAGAACTTCCACCACGGCTTTTTGGTTCGTGCTTCGCTTTGTGCGATGATGGCCGGCAAATTCTCCGCAATGCGGTTATATTCGGAGTGATTTCCAATCACATCTGTTTGGGGATCGAAAACGCTCTCGGTTTGGGGATCATATGCAAAGTATCCGACGGCTTTTCTGATAACTAGCAAGTACGCATTCACTTGGTCAAAGACGAGATCCGCGTTCTTTCCGGTGTACCAGTATGGGATGGTCAGTGAGACGTGGTCCGAGAACACGGTTAACTGCATTCTGAGATCGCTGTCTGGTGTGTTGAGCTCGATATGACTTAGCTGCGCTCGTGCTCGTTCCTCGGAAATATTCCTGAATTCAGCGACTTCGCTGTAATCAATCTTGAATCGTTCTAAACGAGGGTTGTAAGCCAGCAATGCCTCAGCGACGAGTTCTTTTGTTTTGCGGGCCTCGTCATCGTCGCGATCTACTTCATCCTCTTCTGAGGAGATGACCGCTAGTGCTTCTTCTTCATTCGGTCGGCGAGATGCCGGTCGATAGCAGTAGATATCGTAGCTCATTCGTTTGCGCTGGGTCAGGCATGCCCGAAATCCGATCCGACGTTTCCCACTGGTTCTATACCATAACTTCGCCCCGTAAAGGGATCAGAGGTCTGACCGCACAACTGCTGTGGCGAGACGACGTGAGTTCGGTCAGACGAATACAGGTCGTCTCGCAATTGGCTGCTAATGTCGCGACAACGGCAATACGAATATTCCGCCAAGTTCAATTCGCCGGCGCGGCGGCAACTTGCGCGAACGTGATCACGTGATTTCCGGGATCTTTCACGCCGATTTCTTTGGCGCCGTAGAAGGTGGTGCGAAGCGGCATTACGACCGGCGCACCTTTTAGGGCAGCTATAGTTTCGTCAATGTTGCTGACTTCGACGTAGAGGAAAGTTGGACCTTTGCGCATCACATCGACGCGATTTGGATCATCTTTTTTTACACTGTCGAAGGTTTGGTACATCAGCTCGATATTTCCTTTTTGAAGGATCACGAAGGCGATTTTATTTCCCTCGGGGACTTCCATTGTTTTTTGAAAACCCAGACGGTCAACCCAGAAGCTGATGCATGGTTCGACTTCTTCGACGAGCAGGACGGCGGTGATTTTATTGACGGACATGTGAGTCTCCTTTGGTTGTTCTTTCAGTTGGCCGGTGGAGGCGCTGAAGAGTAGTGTGAGAATTGCGAAAGCTGTTGTGCGGAACATCTGAAATCCTCCTTTTAAAGACCAGCCCACTGAAGCTTTCTTTCTAAATTTGCCTTGCTTTCCAGCTATAGTCTCATTTAGACTAGTGGAATGTAGAGTACGATATGATTCCTGTCAAGGAGAAATTTTATGGCGGTGAAAACAATGCAAGTAAGGCGGCCGCAAGCGAGCGAGAGAAAGTTCCAGGATTTAGTTTCCGTCGGCCCCGCGATTGAGCGCGATTTTGAAATGATGGGCATTCGCAGCGTGGCGCAACTGGCAAAACAGAACCCGAAAAAAATGTACGACAAGTTATGCAAGCTGATCGGGCAGCGGCAGGATCCTTGCGTTCTGGACACTTTTGAAGCGGCGGTGGCGCAGGCGGTGAATCCGCGGTTGGCGGCGGAGAAATGTCAGTGGTGGTATTGGAGCAAAATTCGGAAGGCGCGCGATGGCAAGAAATAAATCGCGCAAACAAAACTCGGTTGCGAGCGTGAGGTCGAGTCGGCGCACGCGCGAATTGACGACGCCTGATCTTGTGCTGCTCAGTTTGTTGTGCGAGCGGCCGTGGCATGCGTATGACGCGAATCAGGAATTGCAGCGGCGACAGGTGGGCGATTGGGCGGGAGTTTCGCGTCCGCAGGTTTACTACACATTCGAGAAATTGAAGCAGATGGGATTGCTGGCTCCGGCGCGCACGGATGAACCTGTCGCAGGCCCGGAGCGCAATGTGATGGAAACCACCGCGAAGGGGCGCGAAGCGTTGGCAGATGCGCTCGAACGCGAAGACTGGACGATTCATCGCGATCGTCCGCCATTTGTAACTTGGATGGCGCTTTCTTGGCGCGCGCGACCCGGCGTTTTCAAGAAACAAGTCGAGCGCCGCCGCAAATTCTTGGAAGGCGAGTCGGCGCGTGAGCAACGAACGCTGAAAGCGGTGAAGGAAGAAGTGGGCGACACATATCCCGAAGTGACTTGGATGGTGACGCTGGTCGTCGAGCAGTTCAAGTTGGAATTGAAATGGCTAAAGAAAATTTCGCGAGAGGCTGGCCGCAGTCCGTACGCGGGTCGAAAATAATGAGCCGAGCCATGAAGCTAACGCACTCATTCTAAAGGGTTTACATCAGGGTATCGCGCCCTTCCTTGACTTGCCGCGCATCGCGCCTTATTATTAGTTTTCGCTGTATTTTCAGGGGGTTTTGCAGGTTTCTCGATTTTCCGCACCTCTGCGTGGGAACCGTCCTGTGATAGCTGACGATATGTTTCTCGATATCAACGAACTCGCGATACACAAGATTCGCATCCACAAGAGCTACGCTCCGGACGCGATCGATTTTCACACGACAGAGTTTAAGCTCGTCGAGCCTCTCGTGGTGCGCGCGGTGGCCGAATTGTTGGACGGGCAAATTCGGATCAAGGGCACGTTGCAAACGCGAATTGAGTTGGTATGCGCGCGATGCCTGGATGAAATTTCTGAAGAAATTTCACGCGATTTCGATCTTTTCTATCGTCCGGCGAAAGAATTAAGTGAAGAAGAAGCTGTGCGTTTGAAGGACGAAGACACCGAAGTTGGTTTTTTTCAAGGCGAAGGAATGTTTTTGAGCGACATTCTTGCAGAACAGATGCTCCTGATTCTCCCCATGAAGGTCATCTGCCGCAGTGATTGCCGGGGATTGTGCCCGCATTGCGGCGCCAATATGAACAGCGAACCATGCCATTGCGAGGCTCGCTCGATGGACCCACGGCTGGCTCCGCTGGCTCGTCTGAAGCAGGAATGGTTCAAGAAGCAGTAGCAATCCAAAGGGATAACCCCTAAAATGGCCCTTTTGACGGGCTTGTTAAACTTATCAAGGAGTCAGTATGCCTAATCCGAAACGAAGACATTCACACGCACGCAAGAACAAGCGCCGCGCGCACGATTTTCTGACTCCGCCGAATTTTGCGAAGTGTCCGAATTGTCAGGAACTGAAAGCGCCACATCAAGCTTGCAAGAACTGCGGTTTCTACAACGGGCGTGAAGTCATCAACACCAAGACCTAGCGCATTTCCCCTAACAGCCAGTTTCGTTCGGCCGGAGCGCCAATGATTACGATAGCTTTGGACGCGATGGGAAGCGATTCTGCTCCGCGGCCTGAAGTTGAGGGCGCGATACTGGCGTCGCGCGAATTTGAAGTGCGCGTATTGTTGATCGGCCAGCCGCCCGCGCTGAAAACGGAACTGGCGCGGCACTCGAAGCGCGGCGCGGATATTGAAATTGTTCCGGCAAGCGAAGTAATCACGATGGGCGATGCGCCGCTGCAGGCGTATCGCAAGAAAAAAGATAGTTCGATGCACGTTGCGGCGCGGCTGGTGAAATCCGGCGAAGCCGCGGCGATGGTGACGGCGGGAAATACGGGCGCGGCAATGGCTACCGCGCGATTTTTGCTGGGGATGCTGCCGTCGGTGGATCGTCCCGCGCTTGCTGCGCCATTTCCAACGGCGCGCGGCGGAACTAGCGTGCTGCTCGATGTGGGCGCGAACGTGGATTCGAGGCCGGCGCACCTGGTGCAGTTCGCGGTGATGGGCGAAAATTATTACCGCACGATTTTTGGCACCAAAAAGCCGCGAATTGGATTGTTGAGCATCGGCGAAGAAGAAAGCAAAGGCAACGAGCTGGTTCGGGAGACCTTTGCGCGATTAAAAAAGACGCCGCTGAATTTTGTGGGGAACGTCGAAGGTAAAGAAATTTTTGCAGGCGATGTGGACGTCATCGTTTGCGACGGTTTCATCGGAAATGTGGCGCTGAAAATAAGTGAAGGCGTGGCGCAGCACATCGGTGGAATGCTGAAGAAAGCGTTGAACAGCACGCTTTCAGCGCAAGTTGGCGCGATGTTTTCGCGTAGCGCGTTTCAGGAATTTAAACGGCAGATCGATTATTCGGAGTATGGCGGCGCGCCGTTGCTGGGCGTGCGAGGTGTAACGGTAATCGGACACGGCAGGTCTAATGCGAATGCGGTGAAGAATGCGATTCGCGTGGCCACGGAATTGGTTCGCAGCAAGGTAGGAGAGAAAATCGAAGAGGAACTTTCTGTTCCAGCGGTGCGCGCCGCGGTATAAATCCGGCGGCGCCCGAAAAAGGCAATCACTCAGATGAGCAAGCTGGTCATGATGTTTCCCGGACAAGCGTCGCAGTATCCGGGTATGGGCAAGGATCTGGCGGAAAAATTTCCCGCCGCGCGAGCTGTGTTTGACGAAGCCGACAAGGCTTTGGGATTTTCAATTTCCAAAATGTGCTTTGAAGGCTCTGAAGAAGAGCTGAAGCTGACTGCGAATACACAGCCGGCAATTCTGACGGTAAGCGTCGCAGCGTTTCGGGTGCTGACTGGAAAAGATGGCGGTTTGGGAATCACGCCGGATTTTGTAGCCGGGCATAGCTTGGGAGAATATTCGGCGCTTGTGGCGAGCGGCTCGCTTTCGTTTAGCGACGCGGTGAAGCTAGTGCGCCAGCGCGGAACTTTTATGCAGGAAGCGGTTCCGGCCGGCGAAGGCGCAATGGCTGCGATCATGGGACTTTCACCGGGACAAGTTGCGGAAGTTTGCCGGCGCGCTTCGGATGGACAGATTGTTTCAGCGGCAAATCTAAATTCGCCGGAGCAGACGGTGATTTCCGGTCAAGCTGCGGCGGTGAAGCGAGCTGTGGAATTGGCTTCGCAGGATGGCGCAAAACGCGCGGTGATTTTGCAAGTTTCCGCGCCATTCCATTGTGCCATGATGCAGCCGATGCAAGCGCGCATGGAACCGCTGTTGAAAGCGGCGACGTTCAATGATTTGAAAACGCCGATGGTTACGAATGTGGACGCGGACATCATCACCGAAGGAAAAGATGCGCGCGACGCGTTGGTGCGTCAGTTGACGCTGCCAGTGCGGTGGGAAGAATCGATTCGCGCATTGATTGAGCAGGGCGCAAC
>DATBYL010000368.1:0-3618 GCA_036513735.1 Candidatus Acidiferrales bacterium | reverse complement strand
CGATGAGGTCCGCATCGCACGGAGACGCGCTGCGAATTCCGTCATGCGCGCTTCGATTTCGTCATACGTGTCGCGATAGGCTTCAACGCGTTCGCCGTACGGATCGGTGACGAGCCAATCTTCCGTTTTCGATTCTTCGACGGGGAAAACGCGATTCGCGGGAGCGCCCGTCATATTAATGATGATCTCCGCGTTGCTGCGAGTTTCGCGAGTGATGGGCTTAGAGCTAAGGCCTGCGACATTCATGCCGCGCTCTTCGAGGACGCGAAGAGTTGGCGGAGCGACGAAGCCGAGAGCCATTGTGCCTGCGCTGGCGGCAACGATCACGTCCGACGCGGCTTGACGCGCGATGGCTTCGGCCATGGGACTGCGGCACGAATTTCCCAGGCAGACGAAGAGGACTCGATAGCGTTTTGCGGGATTCAATTTATTTTCCGTATTGTCTTCTATTTTATTTGGCGTTGCGGGCCACGCGAAGAAGATATTCGTGGATAGTGGAGTCGGAAGTCAACTCCGGATGAAATGTGGCGGCGAGAATGCGGCCCTGTTGAACGAGAACGGGATGACCTTCGGACTTGGCGAGGACTTCCACTTTGCGTCCCAATTTTTCAATAATCGGCGCGCGAATGAAAACCATTTCTAGCGGATGATCGCTTATCGTTGAATTTTCTTCGGTGACGTGACTGGCTAGCTGGCGGCCGTAGGCGTTGCGCTCGATGGAGACATCGAGAAGATTCAGAGATTGTTGAGGCGGGCCATGAACTTCGCGCGCCAAAAGAATTGCACCCGCGCAGGTTCCAAGAATTGCACCGCCACTGTGCGCGAAATTTGTGATGGCCTTATCGAGTTTTTCTTCCTGCAAGAATTGGAGCTGCGTGCTGCTTTCGCCGCCGGGAAGAATTAGCGCGTCAATTCCCTGCATGTCGGCGACGTTGCGAATAAAAACTGCTTCCGCGCCGGCGCGTTTCAGCGCGGACGCGTGCGCTTCGTAGTCTCCTTGTACTGCAAGGATGCCGACTTTCATTGGACACCAATTATTTTTTGAAATTCAATCTTGAAGTTCGGTTGCCGTCTTACCAGCCGCGAGTTTGGAGCATATCTTTTTCGTCCATCTGCCGGATGTCCAGACCCTTCATGGCTTCGCCGAGTTCTTCGCTGGCTTCGAGAACGGCCTTGGGATCATTGAAATGCGTGGCCGCTTTCACAATTGCTTTCGCACGAACGGCGGGGTCGGCCGATTTGAAAATTCCGGAGCCGACGAAAACTGCTTCCGCGCCGAGTTGGCGGACGAGAGCTGCGTCTGCTGGAGTCGCAATACCGCCGGCGGAAAAATTCGGAACGGGAAGCTTTCCGGTTTCAGCGATCTGGATAATCAAATCCAGCGGAGCGCCAAGATCCTTCGAGACGTGGACGAGCTCATCGCCGCGGAGAGTTGTGAGGCGGCGCATTTCGCTGACGATTGCGCGAATGTGGCGCACGGCTTCAACAATATTTCCCGAGCCGGCTTCGCCCTTGGTGCGAATCATCGCCGCGCCTTCAGCAATGCGGCGCAGTGCTTCGCCCAAATTGCGGGCGCCGCACACGAACGGCACCTGGAAATCGTGTTTCCACACGTGATTTTCTTCGTCGGCGGGCGTGAGCACTTCGCTCTCGTCGATGAAATCCACTTCGAGCGCTTGCAGAACTTGCGCTTCGGCGAAATGTCCGATGCGAACTTTGGCCATCACCGGAATGCTGACGGTATCCATAATTTCGCGGATAATTTTTGTGGAGGCCATGCGGGCCACGCCGCCTTCTTTGCGAATATCGGAAGGAACGCGCTCGAGCGCCATCACCGCGCAGGCTCCGGCCTTCTCGGCGATTTCGGCCTGCTCGACGTTGGTGACGTCCATAATGACGCCGCCTTTGAGCATTTCGGCGAGGCCAACTTTCACGCGCCAGAGATTCGCGTCATTTTGAGGAACGCGCGAAACTTCGACCACTTCGCCGGGAGCGCGCGTTTCAACTTGCACGCGGGGCTTGCCGTTCGGCTTGCCATTATTCTTTCCGTTGCTGCGTCCATTTGCCTTCGCCATTTCAGTCTCCTTCAAATTGTAACGATGAGTTTGATACAAAACGTTTATCTGTTTGATGCCTCGACTACGAATCTCGCTTTGGAAAATCAACCGGGTTGATCACCACGAAGCGTCCGAAACCGCGCGCGAGAACCTTGCCTGCAGTGGTGGAAATCGTGCCTTCATGATACATGTCCCGGCCTTCGCGCTTCACTTGAAATGCTTCGACAATTATTTCCTGGTCAACCTGTATCGGCCGCAGATATTTGACTGACAGTTCGGCGGTGACGGCGCGAACATCGCTGAGCGCACAAACTTTTCCCATCGCCTCGTCCATCAAAAGCGCGGTGATTCCGCCGTGCAACATTCCCATGCTGCCCTGAAAATCTTTTCCAATTTTGAAGCGGCCGGTGACGCGGCCGGTTTCGAGATCGGCTTCAAATTCCAATTTCATTCCAGCCGTGTTTGCGCCGCCGCAACCGAAGCAGACGTTGTCAGGCTTCGCGGGAAATTTCCGGACCTTTGGCGCGCTGACAGCGTCGCTCATACGAGTGCCACGCGCGCGCCTTCCACTCTTCGCGATCCGCGCTGGCGCTTGCGCATTTCTTGCTTCAGCACGTCGGCGAGCGTTGCGATGCCACGCGCGATTTCTTTTTCGTCGACGTTGCTAAAACTCAGGCGCAATGTATTCGGCTGAGGATTTTGCAAATAGAAATATCTTCCGGGCGCAAAGAGAACCCCGCGCTCGCGAATGTGAATCAACAATTCACTAGAATCAAATCCCGGCGGCAGTTCGACCCACAAACACATTCCGCCGGAAGGACGCGTCCACTTCGTTTCTTCCGGCATATGTTTTGTGAGCGCGGACTGCATCGCGTTCAGGCGCTTGGAATAGGCTTTGCGCATTTTGCTGATGTGCTTTGCGAGCAATCCGCGGCGCATAAATTCCGCCAAAATTGCTTGCGCGAGTTGATCGGTGTGCAGATCCGTCGTCTGTTTCACGAGGCGGAGACGTTCGATCACACTTGGAGGAGCGATGCACCATCCGACGCGGAGACCGGGAAAACCTAATTTGGAAAAACTGTCCACTTGGATGACGAGATTTGCGCGATCCAATTGTTTCAGCGGAGGCATGCGTTCGCCTTCGGCGTGGAGGCGCGCGTAAATATGATCCTCCACGATGGGCACTTGATAACGCGCGGCGATTTCGAGCAAACGTCTGCGCGCTGCGATTGGCAAAGTTGTGCCGGTGGGATTGTGAAAGTCCGGCGTGAGCACCATCAATTTAATTCGATTGGAGAGAAGCGTTGCTTCAAGCGCGGCAAGATCGATGCCAGGAGTTGAGCCGGGCTGAACGTCCGTGTGCACGGGAACGCCGAGGCAGCGAACGCGCGCGGCGGCGAAAATTGCGATGGCACCGGGATACGTGGGATTTTCGAGCAACACCGAATCGCCGGGGCGCAGAAATGCTTTGCAAAGTAAATCGAGCGCTTGCTGGCAGCCGCCGGTGATTAATAAATTTTCGTCCTTAATGACAAGGCCTTCGGTGCGCAACAGTTCGACG
>DATBYL010000367.1:0-5425 GCA_036513735.1 Candidatus Acidiferrales bacterium | reverse complement strand
CCGCCGTAAGAAAGCGCGAGGACAACATCTCCCGCCGCAAGCATGCCGAGATCGCCGTGCAGCGCTTCGGCGGGATGCAAAAAAAATGAAGGCGTGCCTGTGCTGGAAAAAGTTGCCGCGATTTTTCGGCCAATCAATCCGGACTTACCCATTCCGGTTACCGCTACCCTGCCTTTGCATGCGAAAAGAAGTTCCACAGCGCGCTCGAAGCTCGCATCCAGCCGCTTCATCAAGTCTTCAATTGCGGCGGCTTCGATTCGCAGAACTCGGCGCGCGGATTCCAAACTCATTGCGCGCTCCGCTGTGCGTCCCAAACTCGCGTCAAATTTGAAAGTTCTTTCAGCCGCGTCAGCAGCGAGCGCAATTTATCCAGCGGCAAAGCATTTGTACCGTCCGAAAGCGCGGCAGCAGGATTGTCGTGCACTTCCAGAAAAACTCCGTCAACTCCAACAGCAACTCCAGCACGCGCCAACGGTTCAATAAATTCCGGCTGACCGCCGCTGGACTTTCCTTCTCCGCCGGGAAGCTGCACGGAATGCGTCACGTCAAAAATTACCGGATACCCAGTCTTGCGCATGATCGGAAATGTGCGCATATCCACAACTAAATTCTGATATCCGAAAGAAGATCCGCGTTCAGTCAAAATAATATTCTTATTTCCAGTGCTGGCAACTTTCTCAGCGGCGTTGGTCATCTCCCACGGCGAAAGAAACTGTCCCTTTTTCAAATTCACCACGCGCCCGGACCTGCCCGCGGCAAGCAACAAATCAGTTTGCCGCGAAAGAAACGCCGGAATTTGCAGCACGTCGCAAACCTGCGCAGCCGGCCCCACTTGGGCAACGTCATGCACGTCGGAAAGAATCATTAAATGAAATTCGTCTTTAATTTTTCGCAGCACCCGCAAACCTTCAGACATTCCCGGCCCGCGAAAAGAATTCAGCGAGGTGCGATTCGCTTTGTCGTAAGACGCTTTATAAATGTAGGGGACATTTAAATCGTGAGCGATTTTTGCAATACTGTCGGCCATGCGCATCGCGTGCGCTTCACCTTCGATCACGCAAGGACCAGCAATCAGCACCAGCGGCGAATTTCCGCCAATGCGTACGGGACCAATTTGAATTTCGCGCGTTTCGCTCATATTGTGCCAAGCCAGAACGACAAGACTATGCGGGAACTGAAAGATTTTCAATCGGAAGGCATCGAATTACGCTTTGTGGATAGAACCGGTTTCTTCGGTGACGTGAGTTTCTGTTTGCGCGCCGGAAGCTGCGGCAGCTTTCGCTCCGCTTTTCGCAACCGCGACGCGTGAACTTTTTGTGCGGTGTTCGTTTGAAGCGGCGATAAATGCGGCGAACAATGGATGCGGCGCGAGAGGACTGGATTTAAATTCCGGATGGAATTGACATCCGACAAACCACGGATGTTCCGGCGCTTCGATTATTTCCACGTAAGTTCCGTCAGGAGTTTTTCCGGTGATGCGGAATCCCGCAGCGAGCAAAGTTTTTTCGTACTCGCGATTGAATTCGTAGCGGTGGCGATGGCGTTCGCTGATTTGCAATTTGCCGTAAGCTCGCGCGGCAAAAGAATCCGGCTGCAAAACGCACGGCCACGCGCCAAGCCGCATGGTGCCGCCCATTTCGTCCACGCCAAGAAGTTCGCGCAATTTATAGATGACGCGATCGGGCGCGTTGGGATCAAATTCCGTGCTGTCCGCGTGTTTCAATCCTGCGACGTCGCGCGCATATTCAATTGTGGCGCACTGCATTCCCAAACAAATTCCGAAGAATGGGATTTTCTTTTCGCGCGCATGTTGAATCGCGTAAACCATTCCTTGAATTCCGCGCTTGCCGAATCCGCCCGGAACTAAAATTCCGTCCACATTCGCCAAACGCGCGGCGGCGGTTTCCATCGAATCCAATTCTTCCGCTTCAATCCATTCGATTACAGTTCGGACGTTGTGCGCGAGTCCGCCATGCATCAGCGCTTCACTCAAACTTTTGTAGGCGTCACCAAGCTCGACATATTTTCCGACGACACCGATGCGCACTTCACTTTCGGGATTGCGCATGCGGTCGAGCATGTTCATCCATTTTTCAAATTTGCGCGGCGGCGCTTCCATGTGCAGCAATTGCAAAAGTTGATCGTCCAAACCTTCGCGCGCCAGTTCGACGGGAACCGCATAAATTGTGTCCACATCTTGCGCGGAAATTACGCGGGCTTCGGCGACGTTGCAGAACAGGGCGATTTTTCGTTTTAGATCCTGCGAAAGCCAGCGATCGCTGCGGCACAATAAAATATCGGGCTGAATTCCGATGTTCAGCATTTCTTTCACGCTGTGCTGAGTCGGCTTGGTTTTCAATTCGCCGGCAGTTGCGATGAACGGAACCAATGTGACGTGAACGAAAACTGTATTTTCCGGACCAAGTTCCAAACGCATCTGGCGGATCGCTTCCAAAAATGGCAGCGATTCAATGTCGCCAACAGTTCCGCCGATTTCTACGATTACAACGTCAACGCCTTCGGCAACTTTTCGGAAGGCAGCTTTAATTTCGTCGGTCACATGCGGAATTACCTGAACAGTTTTTCCGAGATAATCTCCACGACGCTCTTTAGAAATGATGGATTCGTAGATTCTTCCGGTCGTCCAATTGTGATCGCGCGTTAAATGCGCGTGCGTGAATCTTTCGTAGTGACCGAGATCGAGATCGGTTTCGGCGCCGTCGTCGGTCACATAAACTTCGCCGTGCTGATAGGGCGACATGGTGCCGGGGTCAACATTTAAATAGGGATCGAATTTCTGAATGGTGACTTTGAGACCGCGGCTTTCAAGAAGTGCGCCGATGGAGGAAGCGGAAACGCCTTTGCCGAGAGAGGAGACTACTCCGCCTGTTACAAAAACATACTTCGTTCGTTCGCTGGCTTTCGGTCCTGTCATTCCCTGCTTTTTTGTTGGAACTCAGCGTGCGGTCGCTGAGTACGATGCATTATGCGAATAAAATTTGTGCGTGTCAAATGTTTGTAAAAAAGCCAAGGAAAACGTGGATTCGATTTTGCGCGAGAATTAATTTCAGTCGAGAGTTCAGAGTTGAGGGATACGGACGGAGAGCAAGCGTAAAAAGTGCATTATAATGCATGTTGAGGACGGATTTTGGCAAAAAGTGCATTATAATGCACTTTTCGGGGGCCAGAAAAGAGAAGAAAACTCCCAACGCAGAGACGCAGAGGCACGGAGAAAACCGAGAGAGCCGGGAAAAGATACGATAGTGGCAGATCGTCGATCGACGGCTGACACCCTGAAGGGTAGCTCTACAAGTTCAAAATATCCGGCTAAGTTCTTTATTTGCATAACGATCGACCACAGATCGCTGTAAGTCCTTTATTAGCACACACATCGCAAAACAGGGGGGGTGGGGGTACGCGCTTTATTCAAATTCCCGATTTGGGATTGATCCCGCTAGTGACATAACATCATCCGAATCAGACACATAGCGTGCCCGACGACTGGGTGACGAGCTTGGCGGAGCGAATTGCATCTGAACGATCCGCGCGCGGGTTGGGATTGGACATTACCGGGGGCGGTCTCGACGCCGCTCAATCGCTTCGACGATCATTCCGGCGGCACCCACCATAGCTCCTAACACGATAAATCCAAACGCGATCAACGCCCAAAATTTACTGAACCAGGCGTTAAGAGGGATAAATCGATGGGCGATTCCGGTGATCATAAGACCGCCGACGATTATCGCTGCGCCGATCTGTTTGAGTGTGATCATGCGGGATGATACCACTGCGTTAGATTGTGGAATCGTGACTTAGATTTGAGGTGCGCGCCCGGCACCCCTGGCGATAAAATAGCTAAATATGTTTGGACTGTGGGCCATTCTGCGCTCAATCCGAAGCGAGTACCTCGGTTGGCATAAATTTAGAGAGGCCGCTGGCGTCTGGCCGGTGTATTCCATTTTGACAGACGTTCTTTCAGCCCCTCTGCTATTCGCCGGAGTAGTTTATTGCTGGGTCGCGGCGATGGGAACACGCTGGTTGGCATTCATATATTCGGTGTTGATTTTCAGCGGACTGTTTGCCGCGCTGTTGTGGTGGGGATTTCGCCGCCTTGCGTGCAAATCTGACGTTGCCCGGGGACTGAGGTCGAGTGCGGGACCATGCTCGGCTGAAGCACTGGAAGAATTTATTCGGTAAGTTCCGAATTCGTCGCGCCTGGCAGTGTCCACTTTCAGTAATTCAGTTTTCCGTCCACCACCATCTTCGTCAGATCAAAATTAATCGTCACGCGCTTCGGCGTCACGTTCACGGCTTTTGTGTCGATGTACTGCGGAGTTTGAAAGCGGCTGGATATTTTGCGATGTGTTTACGAGGCATGATCGCTCGTTTCGCAAAAGGCCCCGCGTTCGGCGAACGCGGGCTGCACAGAATGGCACGAGCAAAGCGTTTAGAAATCCGGCTTGCCTTTGTAAATCATTTTTTGAGGATCGAAGGAAAATTTGCGCAGTACGGGGCTTTTGAATTCGAGTTTTTTGTCGGTTGGGCCGATGGCGGGATTGCCTCCGGTGGTGCGCGGGATTGAGACAACAAGCACGTAGAACGGACATGGATTTGTGGCGATCCAATCGTTGACTTGAGTGATTGGATAGGTGCGTTTGGAGATTTCCACTTCGCCGCCGATTTTGCCGTCGCCGAGTTGAGCGTCGGCGTCCATGCCGATTACGATTCGGTCGCCAACATTTTGGTTGAGGCAGGCAGCGGCTTGCGCGTCAAATTCTTTTTTGGCTTTGTCGTCCATATGATCGCGATCCTGTTGGAGTTGCGCTTGGCGCACGGAAGCTTGCCGGATGACCAGCGACGAAACGATCTGCGCGACGGACTTTGCTTGACCGCCTTTTTCATAGGCGCTGGGGCCGTTATACGAGTTCGTGGAAACCCAGGGCGAAGTGGTGAGGATGAGATCGCAGTCTTCGTTGGTCCATTGCGTCCAATCTTTGGCGTCCCAGACTGGGATGTTGGTGGCGCTGGAGGTGAGCGCGGCGAGCGTGGCGACGATTAGAATTACGAGCGGCGTGAGAGAGCGGCGGAAATGATTTTGCTTTTGCTCGTGCTGGGCGGCTTGAGAATGATTGCGGGAAGTCATTTTTTGCTCCTCTAGAAATCGGGCTTGCTTTCGTGAGTCATTTTCTTTATATCAAAATTAAAATCCCGGTGCTTAGAGCTCATGACCACAAATTTCCTGTCGGTGGGACCGATGATGGGTTTGCCTTCCACGACGCGAGGATACACAAATGCGAGCGCGCCCACGAATTCACCGCCGTGCGCAAGATCAAAGACATTTCCAGCTTCAGAGTCATTTAGGCACGGATCCGTTGCCAGGTTGACCGGGTAGGCGCCGGTTGCCGCGTACTTCCGGCCCGAAATA
>DATBYL010000366.1:0-3896 GCA_036513735.1 Candidatus Acidiferrales bacterium | reverse complement strand
AACGCGAAGTAGAGGTAATCGACAAGGCGGTCATCCGATTCTGCGGCGATTCCGGCGACGGAATGCAGATTACCGGGAACCAATTCACAAACACTGTGGCGCTGTATGGGAATGACCTGGCCACATTTCCGGATTATCCCGCGGAAATTCGCGCTCCTGCAGGCACGCTGCCGGGCGTCAGCGGATTCCAGGTGCAATTTTCTTCCGGTGACGTTTATACACCGGGCGATGCGGTTGACGCGCTGATCGCGATGAATCCGGCCGCGCTGAAAATGAACATTGCGGACCTAAAGAAGAACGGCATCCTGATTGTTAATAAGGATGACTTCGGCGAAACGGATTTGCGCAAAGCGCAGGCGACGACGAATCCGCTGGAAGATCATTCGCTCGATGGATACAGATTATTTTCTGTTGAGCTGACGCGCCTGACGCGTGTGGCGCTTTCCGAGCTTGGTCTCGACGCGAAGAGCATGGACCGCTGCAAGAATTTCTTCGCGCTGGGCATGTGCTTCTGGCTCTACAACCGGCCGATGGATTCGACGACGCGCTGGCTGGAGGATAAGTTCAAGACGAAGCCACTGCTCGCGGAAGCAAACAAGCGTGCGATGAAGGCCGGTTATTCCTTCTGCGAAGCTACGGAAGCTTTCCAAATTTCCTACGAAATTCCGCCGGCGCATCTTTCGCCGGGCACGTATCGCAACATGAGCGGAAATCAGGCCATTGCGTTGGGTTTCGTGGTGGCCGCGCAAAAAGCCGGGCTGAAATTGTTTCAAGGCTCATATCCGATTACACCTGCGTCCGACATTTTGCACGAGCTTTCGATGTACAAGAATTTCGGCGTCACAACTTTTCAGGCCGAAGATGAAATCGCCGCGATCACATCCGCGATTGGTGCAGCTTATGCCGGCGCACTCGCGATCACGACGACTTCCGGCCCCGGCATGGCGCTGAAAACGGAAGCGATGGGATTGGCGATTGCTGTTGAGCTGCCGCTGGTAATTGTTGACGTGCAACGCGGCGGGCCTTCAACTGGCTTGCCGACAAAAACCGAGCAGGCCGATTTGCTACAGGCGCTTTACGGACGAAATTCCGAAGCGCCAATTCCGGTTCTTGCCGCTGCCACACCCGGAGATTGTTTCTGGATGGCTGTGGAAGCCAGCCGCATCGCGGTTCGCTACATGGTTCCCGTGATTTTGCTGACGGACGGATATCTTGCGAATGGCGCGGAGCCGTGGCGCATTCCGAACTTGGAAGACATTCCGGATTTTCCGGTGAAATTTGAAACGAATCCCGTGGACTTCCAGCCGTACCGGCGCGATCCGCAAACGCTGGCGCGTCCCTGGGCAATTCCGGGAACGCCGGGATTAGAACATCGTCTGGGCGGACTGGAAAAGCAGGACGTGACCGGCAACATTAATTACGAGCCGCTGAATCACGAGCACATGGTTCGCATCCGCGCGGCGAAAGTGGAAGCGATCGTTCAGGATATTCCTGACATCGTTCCGGCGGGCGATCCCGAAGGCGATTTGCTAATTGTCGCGTGGGGTTCGACGTACGGCGCAATTACCGCCGGCGTGAATGCGCAGCGCGCGATGGGCAAGCGTATCGGTCATGTCCACCTGCGTAATTTGAATCCGCTTCCCGCTAATTTGGGCGAAGTGATGAAGCGCTACAAGCACATTCTTGTGCCGGAAATGAATATGGGCCAGCTGATTCTCGTTCTGCGCGCGAAATATTTGGTGGATGCGCAGGGCTTCAACAAGATTCAGGGCCGGCCATTTAAGCAATCGGAAATTGAATCAAAGATTGAAGAAATTCTAGATTAATTTTGCCGGGCGAATTTGCCCGCGAAAGTGTGGGACATCAAGGAGATCTCGGTATGGCAACTACTACGCTTCCGCCGTTGACGAAGAAGGATTTTCAAACTGACCAGGAAGTCCGCTGGTGCCCGGGCTGCGGAGACTACGCAATTCTTTCCGCAGTGCAGTCTGTATTTCCGGAGCTTGGAATTCCGCGCGAAAAATTTGTGCTGATTTCCGGGATCGGATGCTCCAGCCGGTTTCCTTATTACATCAACACGTTTGGATTCCACACGATTCACGGCCGCGCGCCAGCCGTGGCGACCGGATTGAAATTGATGAATCCGGATTTGGAAGTTTGGGTCGCCACCGGAGACGGCGACGCGCTGAGCATCGGCGGCAATCACACCATTCACATGCTGCGCCGCAACGTTGGCCTGAAAGTTTTGCTGTTCAATAACAAAATTTACGGCCTGACAAAGGGGCAATATTCGCCGACGTCGGAAATCGGCAAGAAAACGAAGTCTACTCCGTATGGCACGGCGGATCGTCCGTTCAATCCGGTTTCGCTGGCAATTGGTTCCGAAGCAACATTCGTCGCGCGCACTGTAGACGTTTTTATGCAGCACATGAAGGACACGATCAAGCGCGCCGCGGGACACAAAGGCTCCGCGTTTATCGAAATCCTGCAGAATTGCAACATTTTCAATGACGGCGCATGGCATGACGTTACCGAAAAAGAAGCGCGCAGCGAGCATGTGGTTCAACTAGAACACGGCAAGCCGCTCATCTTCGGAAAAAATCGCGACAAGGGTATTCGTCTAAACGGATTCGAGTTGGAAGTTGTGCAACTCGGAAACGGAATCACCGATGCCGATTTACTCGTCCACAACGAAACGCATCCGCGGCCTGCATATGCTTTCCTGCTGGCGCACATGGAACAGCGCCCCGGATTCCCCACTCCGATTGGAGTGCTGCGAAATTGGGCGGACGTGCCGCGCTACGAAGATACGGTGAACGATCAAATCAACGATGTGATCGCCAAGAAGGGCAAAGGCGATTTGGCGAAACTGCTTCGCGCCGGCGATACGTGGGAAGTTACGGCGTAATTAATTTAATTTTTCAAGAATCAAAAAAGGCGGGACTGAGGAGTCCCGCCTTTTTTATTTGCACAATCATATTTCTGCACGCCCCTTACTGCCCTCTTCGCCCTCGTCCCGTTGCAGGCGTTCCGCCTTCGAGCGAAATCGGCGTCAGGTTCGCTTGCTTCAATTGAGCATTGACGGCAACCAGGTCCGTGTTTTTCACAACAGTCCATTTCGCGATCGCCGCATCGCCAAGCTTCTGCGCTTTAGCAAACGCGTTCATCACCTGCATGCTCGGAGCGCTGTCCGGTCCTTCGACAGCTTGCAAAACTTGGCCAAGCTCCCCGCCGACAAACATGAGACTCGTGACGTCGGCAGACGGCGCAGCAACTCCGCTGGAATCCGGAGTAGTCGGCGCGGTTACGCCCCCGATTGCAGCGGCTTTTGCGTCAAGCGCATCGAGTGCCGCACCGACCGCAGAATTTCCACCGACCTGCGTTCGCAGAGTCGCAATTTGCGCGCGCACTCGCGTGACTTCTCCGCGCGCCTTCGCAACTTCCGCGGATTTCGCGGACACTTGCTGCGCGAAATCAAATTGCCTCTGCAATTCTGGAAGCGGAGCTTTCACCTGCGGATCCATTTTCACCGTGAGCGGCTGCATGTAACTCTTTCCGTCAACAGTTAATTTCACGGAATATTTTCCGGGCACGGCCCAGAGTCCGCCGCCCCCGCCTCGACCACCGCGGCCTCCTCCGACGTCAGCGCCAGCCGCGTAATGAACGTCCCATGTCCAGCGATGCATTCCCGCCGCCGCGGACAAAGTTTCCGGCGTGCGATTCCAATACGCAGGAACATTTTGAGCTGCCGCTCCGCCGCGCCCGCGTCCTCCACCACCACCTCCGCTTTCTGCGCTGGTATACGTGCGAACGCTCTTTCCGTTAGCGTCCAGAATTTCCAGCGTGATCGGTCCACTCGCGGCAGACTTAAGGTAGTAATCAATGTTCGCGCCGGT
>DATBYL010000365.1:0-8517 GCA_036513735.1 Candidatus Acidiferrales bacterium | reverse complement strand
TGCAGTCACCTTATTCCTCGTTCAATATCTCCTCAGCTCGCGTCGCACGATCCGCTCTCACCACCAACTTAATCCCATTCGTAAAGGTCATCGCCGGCCGCAATCCCCCACAATCATCTCCGCTCAGAAAGCTCTTAATTCCCGCCGACTCCAATTTCGTCTTAGCAAGTTCCGCCTCGACTTCACTATCAAACGATCGAATCGTCACAAGCTCAACATTCGGCTCGCCTGTTTGAGATTTTCCAGTCATAGTTTTTGCTCCTCACATCCAGTCAAGCTCTTGGCGACAGTCCACGCAGCGCATTCTTAATCTTGTCCGGCGTCTGCGGCGAATCAAGCGCGCCCCGCCGCACTTTCTGAAGCAGAGCCGCGCTCAGTGGCTCAAATCTTTTTACAATGTCCCGTTCCAGCGCCTGCAACCCAGCATCCGAACAGAAATACGTCTGATCGTATCGAACCGCCGTCTCAACGACCACAAAGGAATGTTCGCCAGGTTGGATAACGCAAGTTGGGTCCGAATGCCGTCGTCGAGTCGTGAAGTGGCACAAAATAAAACTGCCGTCCGCCAAAACTGCCAGCACAACGTGCAGATGTCTTCCAGTCCAATCAGGAAGTAGAAAAGCATCCCCGGCGTTCATGCACAGGCAGCGTCGTGAAGAAATAATTCTTTGATCGCACTCTGGCGCGCATCCTGAATATCCTCTTCAGCCCAGCCCGCCTCGCGCAAAATCACCGTGGGGTCTATTGGAAGTGATGAACCATCCGGATCCCGATACTCTGGAAGTCCGTGCGTAAGTTTTTTTAGCTGCTCAAAACTGAAGTGCCGATACTGTTCGTGTTCTTCGGCTAAAACCGCGCGCTCATATTCGCTCAACTCGTCCGTTGAAGGATCAGCCTGTTTTAGAGACAGCACATTTCCCTGCCGCTCAGACAAATACTCGCACCAGGATTGATCGCCCTCCGCCGGCCCCATCTTGATCTGGTCGTAAATCCTACTCAGAACCGGTCCATGCGGCATCGAAACCATTCGATCGCCGGTAATCGGACGCCCGCGGCGAACCAGACATTTTCTATCGGCCAAATAAAGGATCTTAATGAGCGAAACCATATCCATTTGGCCGCCATTCAGGCGAACCAAATACGCCGCAGCCTGCGCAGCCTTTCGCGGATTGTAGAGAAAGTGCATAACCTATACCCATCTTAGCCGTTGAAATTCAGAAGCGCCACAATATCCTAAATCGCGGGCCAATCTCACAACGCCTACGTCGCCAGGCAGGTTCAAACGCTCTCCTACGCCAGCGCCTCTCCATACAATTCCAAAACTTTCTCCATCGCTCGCTCCGCCTCAGCCTGATTGTAAACCGGCACTCCATCTTCAATCGGCATATCCTCCATGCACCAACCATGCTTCGCCGGATAAATTTCAACTTCCGCCGCAACGTGCGCGTCCGAAAACGCTCCCTCCAATTTATCCTTAGCATCCGGCTGACGCGCATGATCGCTCGCCGCAATCCCCACATAAAGGCGTGCCTTAATTTTCGGCGCCAGCAAATGCGGACTATCCGGTTTATCGTTCACCAAATTCCCGTGCAATGAAGCGCCTGCCCCAATTCGATGTGGAAAAACCGCCGCAGTCCGCATCATCAGCGGCCCGCCCATGCAATATCCCTGCACGCCAAACTTTTTCGACGAATCCACTTCGTCCTGCGCGTCCAAAAACGCAACGAAGTCTCCGGAATCCTTCTCAACATTTCCCGGCGCAGTTGCCGAAGCCATCAGCGGACGAATCTTCGCCATATCATCCGGATTTTTAAAACTCATTTTGGAAGGGTCCAGCGAAATTCCTTTACCCACGCGATAAAAAGGATTCGGCACCAGCACCGAATATCCCTCCGCCGCCACGCGCCTTCCAATCGCCCGCGTCACAGGACGCAATCCAAACGCGTCGCACCAAATCAGCACGCCCGGATGCGAATCGTGCACCGGATGAATAAACGCCGCGTCACAAATCCCGTCCGGAGTTTTTATCTCTACATCCGTTTCCACCACATTAAGTCCCATATTGCTCATAATTTTCCCCGCCCCCGAAAACGATTCGTAACAGAGCACGAATCGCGTAGCGCCGGCATACTGCCGGCTCTTTCCGCGCATCGGCGCCCCGTCTCTAAATAATCGAAATGGTTTCGTAACAGGGCACGACTTCAGTCGTGCCGTACCGCGTCAAAAAATCAGGGGTTTTAACCCCTGTCGCCCTCTACATCCGAAACAATTCCCGCAACCTCTTCGTCTGCGCCCGGCTCACCGGAATCTCGCTTCCCTTTTTATCATCCATCTTCAGCATGTAGCTCGACTTAAACCACGGCACAACTTCCTTAATGTGATTGATGTTCACCAAATATCCGCGATGCGCCCGCCAAAACGTTTCCGCGTCCAGCGACCCCTGCAACTCTTCAATCGTCCGATAGTTTGACGTGCCCTCAACATCGCGCGCCACCACCGTAATCAATCCATCCGCGATGCTCGCGTAAGCCACATCTTCCGAATCCACCAGCAACATGCGCTGCTGGCATTTCACCAACAATTTCACCGGCTGCGATTTCACCAGCCCCAGTTGACTGACCAGCGTTTCCAACTTATCCGACGGCGAAATATTCGCGTCCAACATTTTCTTCGCGCGTGCAATCGCTTTCGCCAGCCGCGCTTTATCAAACGGTTTCAACACATAGTCCACCGCGTTCACATCAAAAGCCTGCACCGCGTAATGATCGAACGCCGTCGCAAAAACAATGTGCGGCACGCGCATTTTCCGGTCCGCTAATTTCTTAATCACGCCGAATCCATCCAGCCCCGGCATCTGCACATCCAGAAAAACCAAATCCGGCGAATGTTCCTTAATTAAATTCAGCGCCTCCACTCCATTCTTCCCCTGCCCCACCAAACTTATTTCCGGAAAACTCTTCAACAAAAACACAAGCTCGTCCCGCGCCGGCTTTTCGTCATCCACCACCAACGTGCTGATCGTCATAGTCGTGTCCACATCTTCATGGCAAATTTCAGTATAGGCGCGGCCCCAAATCGTTTCAATGACGACAAATTTAGACGCGGAATTTAGACGCGGAAATTACTTCCGGTTCGCAGGTGTTACGCTGCGCCCCTGATACACAACCGCCCTCACGCGTTCCAGCGCATGTATGTCGGTCAGCGGATCACCTTCCACTGCCACCAGATCGCCCTCTTTCCCAATCGCCACCGTGCCCAACAACGCGTCCAGCCCGATAAGTTCAGCGCTATGCTTCGTCGCTGCCACCAGCGCCTGTTGCGGAGTCATTCCGTATTTCACTTCGGTGATCGCTTCATCTCGAACCGTTCCCTGTCCCGGCTCGTAGGATTGGTCGGAACCCGCCGCAATAAATACACCGTTCGCCAGTGCAAGTTTGAAGGCGGCGAATTCCTTTTCGCCAATTTCGTGCGCCTTCCGCAAAGAATATTCCTGCATATGCAGCTCCGTGCCGTGCAGCAGAATATTGTCCACGATGTAGACGGTCGGAACATAGCTCGTATGCAGCGATTTCATCAGGTTCACCGCTTCTTGATTCAGTCCCGGGCCGTGCTCGATAGAATCCACGCCGGCATGTAACGCCGCAAGTATCGTTTCTAAATTTTCACAGTGCGCCGCCACCTTGACGCGCAGCATGTGCGCGGTTTCCACGATTCTGCGCAGCTCCTCCGGCGAAACTTGTTCCGCATCAGGAGAATCCAGCGGAGAAAGCACTCCACCTGACGCCAGAATTTTGATTACACCCGCGCCATACTTAAGTTGCAAGTGCACTGCTTTTTCGGCATCGTCGGGCGAGTCAATAAATCCATTCAGCGGCGTGTAGTAGTCTGTCAGCGGAATTTTCGCCGGATATGTGAAATGATCCCCATGTCCCGCGGGAATAGAAATCGCGTGGCCCGCCGGTATCATATGCGGACCGGGAATTGTTCCCTCGTCGATCGCATCGCGCAAAGCCACATCCAGAAAATCCGAAGTGCCCAGCACCCGCACCGCCGCGATCCCGGATTCCAATGCGTAGTTCATCGCTTTCTGCGCTCGCAGCGCTTCCAGCCCCTCGGAAGAATTCGATTCTCGCGGCCCGCTCCAAATATGGATGTGCGCGTCGATCAATCCCGGCAGAACCGTAAAGTTTGAAAGGTCCACCTGCTCAGCGCCTGCCGGCGCCGACAGACCTGTCCCCACCGCCGTGATTTTTCCGTCTGTGATGATCACATCCGCATTCGTCATAGGCGATTTTTCCGCGTCGAAAATCAGCTTGCCGCATCGAACGAACACGACCTTCGGCGCAGCAATCGCCGCCACCGCCGCAAGAAAGCAAACGCAAATCGCAAAGACGATCCGGATAAATTTCATCACGCTCCTCCTTCATCTCCCGATATAACTTTTCGTGGTGTCAACCTATTGCCCATCACACAAAATGTCAATCGCGCTTCGCCATAAACAAAAAAAACGGCTAGCCCGCATTTCGCGAGCCAGCCGGAAAGTAAATCTATATTGCGATTAATTAGAACCGGAAAAGAAGGCCGGTCGATCCCCGAAAGTTATTCACGCGTTCAAACGTGAAATCGCTCATCAGGTAATCAACCTGCAGAACGCGCCAGCCCCAACGATCTGTGAACATCCAATCAAACGCTCCGCCTGCGCCAACGGCGAAGTCGTTCTCTTTCACCTGGAAGTTGCTTTCGCTTTCCGAGCCGAAGTTCTCACCGTAGTGCTGTCGGGCGATACCCACGGTAACGTGACCCGAAATGCGCGCCTTGCCGAACGTATGCGAAACGACGGGACCAAACAGGAAGTAGTACTGGTCTTCTGTTTGATGCGTGGCGCTATCTTCCGCGAAGCCGTTAGCGGAGCCATTATGTCCGCTGAAGTCTGCCAAAATCCCGAAGTTCCTGTTGAGGTTAAAGGTCACCGAAGCGGCATAACCATGATTGAGCTGAGTGAATGCTCCGTCGTCAACAGTCGCGATCTCGTTGCTCAAGAACGAATACCCGGCAAAGAAATCAAATCGGTGAAAAGAATCGCTGCTCGATGATGCCGCCGCTGGTGCTGCCGCAGGCGTCGGAGCCAACGACGGAATCAAGTTAAGATTATTCGTCACGCTTGCCGGCGCGGGCGTGCTGAGCGGTGCTGCATCCGTTGCCGGAACCGAAGCGTTTGTTGTTCCAGCGGTCGTCTGCGCGCCTGCCGGAATCGCCGCAATCGCCAAAACGGCGCTTAATGTAAGTGATGAGATTACTCCCAGCTTCTTCATTTCTGTGTGTCTCCCTGTTTGAGTTTTAGTTCTACCATCTGCCACATCTTGGTCGAACGAATGGATCTTGTAGCTTAAAGTAACTATCCAAGTAGACGCGAGTTTCCTCGAAAAGGTTGTAGTTTTTGCAGTCTTTTGTGGTGAATCCGTTAACATTTCACCTGCGTTTTACTATTAATTTTCCACTTTTATGACTTTTTGTAGGCTTATACACTTTCTAGTAATCTAGGCTAGCACCATACTGAATTATGAAGAGCGCGGAAAACTTTTTCTCTGTATCCTTTCGCGCATCATACGCATCTAAGTGCAAAGATTTTTTTCGCGGCCAGCGCATCCATTATTATTAATTTAGCCTAAGAAAATATTTGCAGACACTCTCCAGATTCGAGCGCCGCCGATCGCTACATGCTCACCGGCAAATTCCCTGCTATCATCCACCGACGAAAACTCAACGAGACTATCGGAGGCATCCGTGCCGAAGGGCCGCGCAAAAATTATTTCCAGCAAAATGGTTTATCAGGGAAAAGTCTTCGGCGTTCGGCAAGACGTCGTCGTTGAGCCGGGCGGAAAACCAGCCACGCGCGATATCGTCACTCATCCTGGCTCCGTCGTGGTGTTGCCGGTTTTGAACGATGGACGACTCCTGATGATCCGCCAATATCGACACACCGTCGGCGGATTCCTGTTGGAAGTTGTAGCCGGACGCAAAGAGCCGGGCGAAAATAATTTGAAGGCGGCAAAACGTGAACTCGCCGAAGAAACCGGCTACCGCGCAAAACATTTCCGCGAAATGATGGACGTTTATCCCACTCCCGGATTCGTCGAAGAAACGATGGTCGCTTACGCAGCCACGGGACTGACGCTTGGCAAGACTAATTTTGACGCCGACGAAATCATCGAACCAAAACCGTTCACGCTCAAAGCGCTGCTGGAAATGATCCGCAAAGGGCAACTCCACGACGCGAAATCCGTAGCCTGTATCCTTTATTACGCACGATTTATTGTGAAGCGCTGAAGGAAGACCCAGACGCTAACTTTCGTAACAAATTAGCTTTTCCACATACAGCTCAGCCATCCCAAAAACTATGTCCCGCATCTCAGTTTACGGGGCGTCCCTTTGTGGTACACTCTGCACAGTTAACGCATTAGTGAACGCGCCGCCAGCCCGCAACGGTTGGACATTTCGCAATGCACGGAGGCTCGACATGATCGGAACGGTAAAATGGTTCAACAATTCCAAGGGATTCGGCTTCATCGGACGCGACGATGGCGCGGATGTTTTCGTCCACTTCACCGCCATTTCCGGCGATGGCTACAAATCGTTGCAGGAAGGCGAGAAGGTTGAATTTGAAATCGTGCAAGGCCCGAAAGGTCCGCAAGCCGCCGAAGTGAAAAAAGCTACAGCGGAAACCGGCGCTTCCGCCGGATAAATTTCCGCTCGCTCGCATCACGATTTTCTTGGGCGGTAAATCTCTGCGCGCTCACGCGCTCGAAGACTTTCCGCCTTTTTATTTCCTTCCCTTTCCGCCGTATAATGCCGCCATGGAAAATCGAGAAGTCGCACATATTTTGAGTGAGACCGCGCAACTTTTGGAACTTGATGGCGCGATGTACAACCGTTTTCGCAGCTACGAAAAAGCCGCCGAGCTTGTCGCGAATCTGAGCATACGCATTGAAGAAATTGCGGTCGACACGGAAAAGCTCACCGAACTTCCGGGAATCGGCGATCGCATGGCCGAACACATTCAGGAAATTCTTCGCACCGGAGATTATTCCACTCGCGCGAAATTGCTGAAGAAATACCCCGCAACAATTCTGCACGTGCTGCAACTTCATTCACTCGGACCGAAAAAAGTTGCCATCCTCTGGAAAACTTTCAAGTGCGGAACAGTTGATGCGGTGGAAAAACTTGCCGAAGAAGGCAAGTTGCGCGTGCTGGAAGGATTCGGCGAAAAGACTGAGCAGAATATTTTGGCCGCCGCCAAGAATTTCAAGAAATCTTCAGGACGTTTCCGATTGAATGACGCGGAAGAAACCGCGAATCAACTGATCGCGCACATTAAAAAAGTTGGTGATGCAATTGAATCCGTCACAATCGCGGGATCGCTGCGCCGCGGAAAAGAAACCGTCGGCGATCTTGATTTGCTCGTGACGCTCGGCGCGAAGCACACGCCAAAAACTGTTGATGCGATCAGCGAGCACATTCTGACTTATGGCGCGATCGAACAAACGCTGGCGCGTGGCGAAAATAAAGTTAGCTTCCGCCTTTCAAACACGATGCAAGTTGATGTTCGTCTGCTGGACAAAAAGAATTTCGGCGCAGCGCTTCTTTATTTTACCGGCTCAAAGGAACACAACGTAACTTTGCGCGGACGCGCTTTAAAAATGGGTTGGACTTTAAATGAATATGCGCTGACAGCTCTGAAAGATGAAAAACACGTTGCGGGCGCGACGGAAGAAGAAATTTATGGGAAGTTGAAACTGGATTACATACCTCCAGAACTTCGCGAAAACAATGGGGAAATTGACGCCGCAGCGGAACATAAACTTCCGGCACTGATTGAATTAAAAGATATTCGCGGCGACTTGCAAATGCACACGACTGCGAGCGACGGAAAAAATTCCATCGAAGAAATGGGAAATGCAGCTCGCGAACTTGGTTACGAATATATTGCGTTGACCGATCATTCAAAAGCTGTGACAGTTGCAAACGGCATGGATGAAAAATGCACGCTGGAGCAGATCAAAAAAATCCGCGACGCGCAAAATCGGGTGAAAGGGATTCGTCTGCTGGCCGGGATTGAAGTGGATATTTTAAAATCGGGGAAAATGGATTTGGATGATGAAGTTCTCGCGCAACTCGATTGCGTTGTTGCTTCAGTGCATTCCTACATGCAAATGGAGCGCGCGGAAATGACGGACCGGCTGCTGGCGGCAATTGAAAATCCGTATGTACAAATTATTGCGCATCCGACTGGACGATTGCTTTTGCGGCGCGAACCTTTTGATTACGACATGGAAAAAGTTTTGGACGCCTGCAAGAAAAATGGCGTTGTGATGGAATGCAATGCTTATCCGGATCGTCTTGACTTGCGGGACGTTTATTTGCGGATGGCGCGAGACCGCGGCGTGAAAATTGTAATTTCCACGGACTCGCATTCGACTCGCACTTTGCCCTACATGAAATACGGAGTGACGACGGCTC
>DATBYL010000364.1:0-26143 GCA_036513735.1 Candidatus Acidiferrales bacterium | reverse complement strand
CAGGGCCGCGCGTTTTGTCTTTTCACCAGCTACAGCCAGATGAAAGATGTGTATGCGCGTGTTTTGCAAACGGTAGATTTTCCGTTGCTCCTTCAGGGAACTTCGCCGCGTCCGGCGCTGCTTGAAAAATTTCGTAACACCCCGAACGCTGTGTTGTTTGCCACCGCAAGTTTCTGGCAGGGAGTGGACGTCCCAGGCGATCAACTTTCGTGCGTAATCGTGGATAAACTTCCATTCGCCGTGCCGAGCGATCCCATTGTGGCGGCGCGCGTGAAAACTTTGCAGGAAGAAGGACGCAACGCCTTCAGCGAATATCAAGTGCCGGAAGCCGTACTCGCGTTGAAGCAGGGGTTCGGAAGATTGATTCGTGCGCGCACCGACCGCGGCGTGCTGGCGATTTTGGACAACCGCATCGAGCGCATGCAATATGGTAAAATCTTCATTGCGTCGCTTCCTGCTTATTCCATCACGCGTGACATTCAGGAAGTGGAACGCTTCATGCAGCCGCATCCCTGAACATTTTATTTGTAAATCGAAAGGCCTTGAATGTTTGAAGTCAGCGTTGACGAAACTTTTTCCGCGGGCCACGCGCTACGGGGATATAAGGGCAAGTGCGAAAATCCGCACGGCCACAATTATAAAGTGCGCCTCACAGTGCAAGGCCGGCAACTGGACTCCATCGGGCTGCTTTTTGATTTCGTGCACTTGAAACAGGTTTTGCACGCCGTGATCAACGAAATGGATCACAAATATCTGAACGATCAGCCGCCATTTATCGAACTGAATCCTTCGGCGGAGAATATTGCGAAATATTTGTACGACGAAGTAGCTCGTGGCCTGAAGGAATTGGCGACGACATCGGCTTCTTCCGTCCCCGATGCGAAGGATTCCCCGAAAATTACGAGCGTCACAGTTTGGGAAACGGACGTTACTTCGGCTACTTATCATCCGTAGTTTACGACAGCCAGGAACAACAATATGAATCGCGCATTTTTGGTCATCATCATTCCCGCAGCGCTCGTGATTACGGCGTACTTTCTTCTAGCCACTTACGCCGGAGTGCAACTGACCTACGCGCGCGCGCTCGGCGGGCTGGCTGGATTTGGAGTTGCTATTTATCTCGTGAATGCCTACGACCGCCGTCGCAAAGCGCGAAGGAATTCCCCGGCGACTCCTAAAATAAGATCTGGCGCGAATTCCCGCTGAGGCTATGGTCATCACCGAAATTTTCCGCTCGATTCAAGGCGAAGGCACTCGCGCCGGATTGCCATGCATTTTCGTGCGCCTCACTGGATGCAATTTACGCTGTACCTGGTGCGACACGGCCTACGCTTTCTATGGTGGAAAACAAATCACCATCGATGAAGTTTGCGAAAAAGTGCGCGAACTTTCATTGCCGTCAACCGCGAATGGAAGTGAGATTCGATTGGTCGAATTAACCGGCGGCGAACCGTTGTTGCAGCCGGAAGTTATTCCGCTGGCCGAAAAACTTCTCGCTGCCGGTTACACAGTGATGATCGAAACCAGCGGCGAAAGATTCATCGGAAAATTGCCGCGCGAAGTGATCAAGATAGTGGATGTGAAATGTCCGGATTCCGGTGCAGCGGACACCTTCGATTGCGCAAACCTCGAAGCCCTAAGCTCTTCCGATGAAATCAAATTTGTAATCGCCAGCCGGCGCGACTATGAATTTGCACGCGAATTCACCGCGCAACACGCGCTGGCCGCAAAAGTTCATCAAGTGATTTTTTCTCCGTCGGCTCCAGACCCCGCCGGAAAGTGGCCCGGCCTGGAAGCTCGCGAATTGACGGAATGGATTCTCGCCGACGGAGTTCCGGTGCGACTCGGCCTTCAACTGCACAAATTTATCTGGGATCCTTCGATGCACGGAGTCTAGTCCTTGATGGCAAGCTCGTCGAAAAAATCGAAGGCCGTAGTTTTGCTGAGCGGGGGAATGGACTCCTGCGTAACCGCGGTGATCGCCCGTTTGACTCATGACGTAGCGTTGCTTCATGCAAGTTATGGTCAGCGAACGGCGCGGCGGGAGCGGCGTGCGTTTGACGCCATTGCGGATTTTTATGAAGTGAGCGATCGTCTGGTGGTGGACTTGAATTATTTTCCGGCGATTGGCGCTTCAGCGTTGACGGATTCGCGGATTGCTGTGCCGGAGCAGAATTCTACAGCGCGTAGCGTTTTGCAACCCGGCGAAATTCCTGTAACCTACGTCCCGTTTCGCAACGCGCACTTTCTTTCCGTGGCAGTAAGTTGGGCGGAAGCCATCGGCGCGAACGCGGTCTACATCGGAGCGGTGGCTGAGGATAGCTCCGGGTATCCAGACTGCCGGCCGGAATATTATCGCGTGTTTCAGGAATTGGTGAAGGTGGGAACGCGCCCTGAGACACGGATCGAAATTGCAACGCCGGTGATCGCAATGCGAAAAAGCGAGATTATCCAGCGTGGCATCGAACTGAACGCGCCGCTGCATCTAACATGGTCATGCTATCAGAGTGAGGATTTGGCGTGCGGAGTGTGCGATAGTTGCGTGCTGCGGTTGCGGGCCTTTGAACAAGCCGGACGTGCAGACCCTATCGCCTATCGGATACAAGTTGAGAGATAATAGGGCAAGGTAACCGTCACAGGGTTCGCGGCCGTGAATGGCCGGAGATGCCGGAGCGGCGCTTGAATTCTGCCAGGAGGACGAAAGTGAAAAAGGAAATATTGAAAATTGTCGGAGTGGTGCTTGGCTGTGTGATGTGCGCAGGGCTGTTAATGACTTCTCTTGCGCAACGCGCGGCGGCGCAGGACAAGGCGGCAGCGCCCGTGGGCGCGGGCCAGATCATTGGCGTGGTGAAAGACGCTGACGGCAAGCCGGTTGCCGGTATGACTATCGTGATTGAACCGCAAGGCGGGTTGGAAATCGACCTGACAACTGACGCGGCGGGAAAGTTCGCGAAGCCCGGCTTGCCGGTAGGTTCTTACATCATTACGTACAAGCAGGAAGAAAAGACAATTTACAAAGCGCGCGCAAACGTCGCCAACGGAAAAGATACTCTCGCGAACTTGGTAATGAATGACCCCAAGGTTCTTGAATTCCAGAAGACGATGAAGAAGCAACTTGAGGATGAAGCGCAGTACGGCAAATTAAAGACGCATTTCAATGCCGGGAACGCGGCGCTTGACGAAGAAAAAGCGGCGAAGGCGGATTGGACGAAAGCCGCCGCCGCGGATCGCCCCGATCTGCAGGCGAAAGTTGAACAGTCCGCGTCAAAGGCGCTGGGAGAATACCAGCAAGCTCTGACCGCGGTTACGGATCCTGCCGATGCAAAAAATAAAGGAGCTGTCTATGCCCAGATGGCTGTCGCATACGAACTCGAAGGAAAGTTCGAGGAAGCGGTGCAGGCCTATCAGCAGGACGTAGCTGCGCATCCGGATGCTGGTGCATACAACAATCTGGGAAACGATCTGGCAAAGATCGGGAAAATGGATGAAGCGAGGGCCGCGTACGATCAGAGCGCGACGCTCGATCCCCAGGGTGCGCCACTGGCATACCGGAATTTCGCGGTGGTGTTATTCAACGCCGGAAAGTTGAAGGATTCTCCTGCCGCGGACCTTCTGAAAAAGGCTACGGAAGCGGAACCAAATAATCAGCAGGGATGGTTCTTGCTGGGCGCGGCGCTGGCAGCGAACATGACCGTGAAGCAAAACGGAGACAAAATAAGTTTTGAGTTTCCTACAGGAACCCAGGAAGCATTTGAGAAGTGCATCTCACTCGATCCCAAGTCAAACATGGCGGAACTTTCACGGAAGAATCTGGAAGACCTAAAGCAGTACGGGTTGGGGGTAGACACGAAGATAACCGCGCCGAAGAAGAAGTAAGAAAGCGAACGCAATTTAGGCGGGCGGGTGACGTTTGTCGTAAACGGATCCGCCCGTATTTTTTGCGCTGGCCCGCGGATCATTCGGCCTGGAATTTTGGATCCCGCTCAAATGAAAAAGGCAGGAGCGCTTTCGCGTTCCTGCCTTGATTTTGCCCGCGACGGGAGTTGCGGTGCGGTATGGAAATTATGCGTTGGTGTTTGCCATCAAGCGCTTGCGGCTCAGCAGACCGAGCCCGACGAGTCCGCTGAAGAGCAAGAGGTAGGTCGAGGGTTCCGACGCGGATACGATTGAACCCGCGGTAAGATTTCCATCGCCGTTATCGAAGGTTTCGCCGTCCAGACTAAAACCGGAGAAATCGCCACCGATGCAAGGCGAAGCACTAGTACACAGAGCGCCGCCAGCGAAGTCTGCCAGCGTATCACCTTGGAAAATCAGGGTCAGGAACGGAGTAGCAGAACTGCCAGTCGTGAACTCAATCATACATTCTCCGCCTGAGCAGCCCGAATTCGCCGCAACGAGCGTAGAAAACGTACCGGTTATCCCGCTGATCGTGAAACTACCGGTAACGGTACCCCCCGAGATCGAAAACGATCCGGTGAGAGTATCGCCATTGGCGAACTGCGCTCCAGAAACATCGAAAATACCGTCCGCATGAACTGGCGTAAGACCCATCACGAATACCGCAACACCTAATATGAGAGCATATTTGCTAAAGCGTAGAAAATTGAAGTTCTTCACATTTCCTCCCGTGGCACGAATTGACAAATCCGCCATCTTCGGCAAGACCCGTGTCATTCTACGAACGCACTATATGTGGCAATTCGGATTCCAAAGAATCGTTCCACATTGAAACATGATTAAGTGTATTGTTTTGTTGAAGTTATGAAAAGCGACGCGAAATGTACCAATTTGGATGCTCGCCCGGGACTGTACCTGCCGTGGTGAAAATGAGAAAACCTGTTCCTAGGTACAGGTAGAGGGGCACAGCCAGAGTTGGAAATCAAGCTCGTAGACGCTCTGGCGCGAACGCAACACTGACGAGTCCGCGACTTGGGCGCATTTCCGGAGGTAGCGTGACCGAGAGCTTTTCGGCATGGCGGGACGGAGCATTATTAGACCAGAACAATGTGGTGTCACTGAGGAAATGCGGAGGTCGAAGCGAGCCAATTCCTTGCGTGGTGCATCTCAACTGAATAGAATGAATCTCATTAGCTATTATAGTTGTGTTGCATTCACGGCTCGCACTATCTTGAATATCTGAGAGAAGGTTAGGGAACACGTAGGGAGCCCATGGCCACAGGAATTTCGCTCAACAGTTTGGTGGTTGCCGCGAAGGAGAACCTCTCCTGTGCGCTCGGAGACGAGGCTGCCATCCTCCAGATGCGCAGCGGGGTCTATTATGGTCTGAATCCGGTTGGCGCACGGTTGTGGACCTTGCTCGCCGAGCCCAGAACTGTAGAAGACCTGCGCGAAACGTTGATTACGGAATACGAAGTGGAGCCGGCGCGATGTGAAGAAGATCTGCTGGCGCTGCTCGAGAATATGCACGCGAAGGGGCTGATTGAGATTCGCAGTGAATAAATTCCAGCGATTCCGAAAACTGTCTGGATCCCAGAAAAATAATTTGTTGTGGGCGATGGTCCTGCTGCCGATCACTAGCGCGGCGCTTCGTCTACTCGGGTTCCAGCGATGGAAATCCATGCTGGCGATCGCGATCCCGCGCGAGATTCCCTCTACGCCGGTCGTTCCCGAGGCGCTACAGGACGCGAGGGATGCGGCGAAAATGGTTTCCGCCGCGGCACGCGAGGGAATCTTTCGCGCCAAATGCCTCGAAAAATCGACGGTCCTGTGGTTCCTGCTCCATCGAAAGCGACTTCCTGCCGAATTGCGCATTGGAGTTCGCCAGGCCGCCAAAGGATTTGAAGCGCACGCATGGGTTGAGGTGCAGGGAACGATTGTGAACGACACGGAAGATGCGCGGCAAGGGTATGTTCCGTTCAGCGGGAATATCGCGAGTCTGGGGGCCGAGGAACGGTGAGCGGAATTGTTGGAATTGTAAATTTGGACGGCGCACCGGTTGATACGAATCTGCTTTTGGCGATGACGAAGTTTATGGCCTTTCGCGGGCCGGATGGCGAAGGAACCTGGTCCGCAGGCGGGATCGGATTCGGACACACGCTTCTTCGCGTTGGTCCGGAAGCTTCGAGCGAAGAACAGCCGGCGAGCCTTGATGGAAAATATTGGATCACCGCCGACGCGCGAATTGACGGCCGCGCTGAATTAATCGAAAAGCTTCGCTCCAAAGGCAGCGCGGTTTCTATAGCGGATCCGGATCACCAATTGATCTTGCACGCGTATCGAGTTTGGGGATCGGCGTGCGTCGAATATTTGCTGGGCGATTTCGCGTTTGCGATTTGGAATTTGGAAACGCGGAAGTTGTTTTGTGCGCGGGATCATTTTGGATTTAAACCGTTCTTTTATGCTCGCATCCGGAATTCCTTTCTCTTCAGCAATACTCTCGATTGCCTGCGGATACATCCAGAAGTCTCCGACAAATTGAACGATGCCGCGGTCGCCGATTTTCTTCTTTTTGATTTCAATCAGGACCTTCGCACGACAACGTTCAGCGACATCCAGCGGTTGCCACCCGCGCATATTCTGGAATGCGAGGCCGGCAAATTCTCAATCAGCCGCTACTGGAAATTGCCGGAATCAGAACCTGTTTATTTCAAGCGTCCGCAGGAATGTGTGGATCAATTCCGCGAAGTGTTGGATGCCGCGGTTAGCGACCGCATGCGGTCGAACACCGCCTGCATTTCACTAAGTGGTGGACTGGATTCCACCGCGGTGGCGGCGAGCGCTCGCCGGATTCTGGATCGGCGGGAAGCGCCCTCGGATCTATGGTCTTATACTCTTGTTTACAACAGCCTCGTGCCGCACGAGGAGGGACGCCTCAGCGATTTAGTTGCCAACGCATTGCGGATCGACGCTACACAATACGTTGCGGATAACGGTAAACTTTTCGGCGACTTCGATCAGCCCGACTATAGGACGCCGGAACCACTGCATGCGCCGATGGGGTATTCGGGCGTGAACCCAAATCCGGATATCGCGGCGCGCGGGCGGATGCTCTTGACAGGAATGGGGGCCGATCCTCTACTGGCGAGCTTACGAACCCGTCACTTGCGGCGATTGATCAAGGCGAAACAGTTTGGCCGGCTTGCCAAGGATCTCGCGGGATATTTTGCGGCCGAAGGTAGATTCAAAAGATTATATTTCCGAAATCATTGGGATAGGCTTCTAGGTCGAAGTCCGGAGTTCGAGCAATTTCCAGCGTGGCTCAATCCGGACCTTGAAAAGCGGCTGAATCTGCGAGAGCGCTGGACTCATGCAAATCCGATTCCGCAATTCAACCATTCCGTGCGGCCCGAAGCTCACGATGCCATGAACTCTCCGCTATGGGCGGGCCTTTTTCAGGTTAGTGATCCAGGCGCAACGCGATTTCCCGTTGAATGGAGACAACCATTTTTTGATATTCGCGTCGTTAAGTTTCTTCTTGCGTTGCCGGCATTGCCCTGGTGCGTTGACAAGGAGATACTCCGCGAAGCCGGGCGCGGTATTTTGCCAGATGCTGTTCGTTTGCGACGGAAATCACCTCTTTCCGCCGATCCTATTATTATGGCGCTGCAGCGACCGGAAACGGCTTGGGTGGACCATATTGAACCAGACCCACGTCTAAGTTCCTACGTGGTGCCCAGTAAAATCCCTCGAATCTGCGGTACAGAAGATACAGTAATCTCCTGGGTACACCTAAGGCCAATTAGTTTGAATTTTTGGTTGCAAAGGCTTCGCTCGGTGGACTATAGTTCTGAAAGTCACTTGGATGGAGGCAGTTCATGATCAAGAACAAAGAGCAATCTGAATTATCGAAGAAATCATACCAAACGCCGATATTGCGCGTGTACGGCAATCTTCATGAAATCACGCAGGGCGTCGGGGCCCGGCCTGGAACTCACGTTGATTCGCGAAACCCGGGCAATCCTGACCGAACACACTGAACACTTTGCGAGAAGCTTTGCCGGCCCGCCATCTTGTGTACGGAATAAGGCTTCTTGCGAATACCCCCCTTCCCGGTCTTCAGATTCTCGAAACATTGGGCACTGAAGTTGACGTAGAAATTCGGCTGAAGGAAAAGCCATGTTCGCTCCCCATTTTTTCCGATTCGTCCACGATATTTTATACGAGTCCTTACAAGAATGCGGAAGGTAATCCGATTCTTCGCGTGGGCGACCTTGATAAAAATTATTTGATTTTCTTCTATTCGGACGGCCTGAGATTTGCTGTGGCCCGCGATGGACGCGAGGTCATCGGTGACTGGCCCGACGATTTTTCACTGGAAGATGCAGCCACGTTTCTTGTCGGGCCAGTCCTCGGATTTGTACTGCGGTTGCGCGGTATTGTGCCGCTGCATGCCAGTTGCGTGGCTGTAGACGGCCGAGCGATCGCTTTGCTCGGCGCGCCCGGAGCTGGAAAATCCACGACGGCCGCGGCCTTCGCACGATTAGGCTATCCCATCGTTTCGGAGGATGTCGTGGCGCTTGATGAGCGTGATAATTCCTTCTGGGTGCAGCCCGGGTATCCGCGAATCAACTTGTGGCCCGCATCCGTTGAGGCTTTGTTTGGCGCAGAGGACGCGCTGCCTGTTGTGACGCCAACTTGGGGGAAACGATACCTCGCGGTGGACCAGAATGGACTTCAGTTCCAGCGTCAACCATTGCAGCTTTCGGCAATTTATTTTTTGAGTGAAAGAGATTCAGACAAGCGGAATCCCGCTATCAAGCCTCTTGAAGGAATGGCAGCGTTGATGACTCTCGTGCCGAATACCTATGTAAATTACGTTTTGGATGATGCAATGCGTAGCCGCGAGTTTGACGTTCTCGGGCGGCTAGTCTCCACTGTTCCTCTATTATCGGTTCGAGCTTCATCTGATTCCGCACACCTCGAGGAATTGTGCAACGGAATCGCCGATGACGAACGAGAGAGACGAGCGGCGATGATGGCGGAACGCTCAACATGAGTTGGCACCCGGAGGTTTTGAAAAACCATCGCCGAAGTATCGTTCAGGCCGTGCCGGTCGTATTGGCGAAGAAAGTAATCTTCATTTGGATTTGATATAGTCTCATTTTGCTCCTGCGATATGTCTGGTATGGGAAAAAATATTCAATCTGGAAATACGGTTGGCCAGAACACCACAAATTCCGCGCGCGAGAGTTCTGTGGGAAACTTTTCAGAAAATGGATACCTCATTCTGAAAAATCTGGTTACCGATCCCGCGTTGGCGTTCCTGTACGAGTATGCCTCGAAGGCTGCCGAGTTTGGAAAAGGGCGCTTGGATGATGAGCAAGCTCCGAATACGCCGAGCTGGTACGGCGATGCCATCATGGAATCGCTGCTGGAAGCGCTTCTGCCACGGCTTGAAATCGAAACGGGAATCAAGCTCTATCCAACGTATGCGTATTTTCGCGTATATAAACACGGAGACATATTAAAGCGTCACACAGACCGCCCGGCGTGCGAGGTTAGCGTGACGCTTAGCATTGGATACACTGGAAACGAGAGCTGGCCAATCTGGATCGAGCAATCGGGCGTGGCTCGGAGCTTTGCGCTTGAGCCCGGCGATGCGCTGATCTACAAAGGTGTGCAGCTGCCACATTGGCGCGATAGTTTTTCGGGAGAGCGCGCCGCGCAAGTTTTTATGCATTATGTAGACCGAAATGGCCCATTTCGGGAGTGGCGGTTGGATAAGCGGACGAGCTTGGCGTCCACTCCTATATCCCGGCAAATTCTTAACGGATTGGGATTCATGTACGGCAACATCCAACCAGCAAGACAAGAATGATCGAATCACGACTCAGGAGGTTTCGGAACCGTGCCACTTTCATTTTCTGCGCGGGTCAGTTCTTTACCGGAAGTGATGTACAGAACGGTCGGCGAAGAAGCAGTCCTTCTTAACATTAAGAAGCAGACTTATTTCGGATTGGATTCCATTGGTGCGCGCATGTGGACAGTGCTGAATGAATCAGCAACGATTCAGGCTGCCCTTGAGACTTTGCTGGCCGAATACGATGTCAGCGAGTCACAACTGCGGAAGGATTTGGAAGTTTTCGTCGAAAAACTTATCGAGCAGGGTTTGGTCGAGGCGCACCCCGCCGGATAGCCGAATTTCACTCTATGCCTAACGCGGACTTTTTCCGGAGCCTCGGCCTATTCATTCAGGAGAATTTTCTTGCGCCGGAGTACTGCGCGCAGCTCCGTGCGCAGATGTCCCGGGGCAAATCCAAATTGGCGGTGGTTTTTGGAGATAAGTCGGAAGCTGCTCTGGACGAAAGTGTTCGTAGAGTTGCCACCGTTGAGGTAGAGCGCTCTCTGGAGGCCGAGACGCGCGAGCAGCTGCTCAGCGTCATGCCGGCGCTTGAGAATCATTTTAAGGTTTCGCTCGACGAATGCCAGGGACCTGATTTTCTGAAATACGGAGTGGGAGCTTTTTATCTGGCGCATACAGACGCAGGTCCACGCGGCCCTATAAAGATTGCCAGACGCCGCGTCTCGGCCGTAATTTTTCTGAATTCCCAATCAAACGAACCGGCCGGGGACACTTATTGCGGCGGATCATTAACATTCTATGGACTGATGGATGGGCCTGAGTGGGCGAAACTCGCGTTTCCACTTGAGGCCGAGACAGGACTGCTTGTTGCGTTCCGTTCCGACGTGATTCATGAAGTGCAAGCAGTGACGTTCGGCGAAAGGTTCAGCGTTGTGAGTTGGTTCACCTCCAAAGAATGACCGCGATCAAGTCGGAATACAGCGTAACCGCAAACAATGTTGAGTGAGAAATTTAAGAATGTAATCAGATCCAGCCATGTTCTGCGTTGGCTGGTTTTTCCCCTGGCGGTGCTTGTCCGGTGGGCAAGAAAAAGAAAAGAGCGCCGGTTTTGGGACTTCTGTCTTAGCCTGCCGAAGTTGGTCCACGAGCCAGTTTTTGTGAAAGTCGGGGCTGCTGATGGAATCACGGCGGATCCGTTTTCGGCCCTTCAGCTTAACGGCTCGAACTGGCGCGGATTGCTCATCGAACCCGTCCCATATTATTTCGATCGTTTGAAAGCAAATTTTCCGGACGCACGGCGATTCAGCGTGGAGCAGGTCGCCATCAGCGCGCCAGCTGGTGAAGCCGCCTTCTATTACGTCGATGAAACTGCGAAGCTCAGTATTCCGAATCTTCCAGCCTGGTATGAGCAACTTGGGTCGTTTGATAGGAGCCACATAACCAAACATCTGAACGGTGTACTTGAACCGTTCATCGTCGAATGCAAAGTACAGGTAAGGCCTCTATCCGATGTTCTTCGGCGAAACGGCATTCAGGACGTTCATCTTCTTATCATCGACGCAGAAGGGCACGATTATGAAGTAGTGAAGACTTTGGATTTGGCCGTGTATGCGCCGCTTCTAATCTTTGTTGAGCATCAGCATTTGCCAGCCGCGCAAAAAACCGAAATGGTGCAACTGCTGCGCGAACTTGGATACTCGGTCGGTGATAATAACGAGGACTATTTCGCATTCAACGAGAAAGCTATCAAGCGGTTGCAGGCGAGGACTCGCCACTAGCGGCTATCGATTTATAATCGTCGGCCCAATTCCGATCGATGGCATGAATTTTCGGACCCACGAATCGAAGGCTTTCGTATTGCCGGTGAAGTAGTGACACAAAATCCAATCACATGGTTGCATCAAGTTCGCGGCAAATTCCGATCCTTGAATCACATCTTGTTTGCGGAAATCCTCGTACGCGAAATTTGGAATATGTGCGAAGGTCAGCCAGAGCGCAAACTGGTCCACGATCCACCGATTTTGCGACGGATATTGAAGCGATTTGCGAATGTCGTCGTTGCTGACGAACTGCTGAATTTGAGCGCAAAAATAATCTGCGCCAATTTCACTGCCTGCAATTGCCGACGCGCCGCGGCCACGATTCAACGCCATCCACACCGCGAATCGCCAAACATAATAGAGGAGCAAAGAATCCGGTGGCATTCGCCGCCACAGCTGATTGTTCAGCAATGTCACTCCGAGATTGAAGGGAGGCGGCGCCGAGATTGCTTCCGAGGATGCGATAACGGCGAGCAATTCTTCGTCTACGTCGTGCGGATCGTAGCCGAGCACGCTTCGTTTGCAGAAGGGTTCCTCCCGCGCGTAACAGTCAGCTTTCGAGTACCGCTCAAATAGCACATTAACATCGGCGAAAAACATCGTGTCGCAGTCGAGAAGAAGCACTTGGCTGGGTGCAAGCGCGCTGATTTCCTCGAAGTTCAAGAGTTTATGAAGCACCGGATATCTGCTGAATACCTCCGCTCCGTGATGCAAACTTCGATCGAGACGATCCTCGTAAGAACCCTGGTCGTGGATGGTTACGTCATAAGGAGCGAGTATTCCGGCGAGTTCCGGTTCGTCGCCGTAAACGAACGCGTGAACTGGTACCGATCTATTGTGCGTTCTTAGACTCTTGACGCTGGCCGCAATTTGGGCAAGCAGGATGGGACGTAGTTCCGCATTCTGTAAGAGAAGAGAGTAGCAGACGCAGCGCTTCATAGATTCTCGATATGCCGCCTCTCTACGAAACGTATGTAAAAATCCTCGAGCGCTCGAACGCATCGCACGTCTGAGTAGATCGAGGAATAGTTAGCAGTCATCCGCCGGATGATATTGTCGCGCCACTCACGGTCGACGCCCAAACGAACCGCGATTTGGACGTATCCCGCGGCGTCTCGAGCAATTGTATCGGTGACACCAAGTTCTGTGAGGATCGCGTAAGAATGGCGCCCACGCATGAATTTTCCCGGGAGCGTCACGATCGGAAGCCGGCACGCGATTGCTTCAAATGTTGAAACCCCTCCTGACCATCCGACGGCATCGAGATACACGTCGCCCAGAAGATCGAGGTTCCAATAGGTGAAGCGTTCGAGCGCCGGCAGAAGCACGCAGTAATCGCCGGCGGCGAGATTAGCCGCTGAAAACGCTCGATCCAATCTTCGCCGCAGATCCGCTGCGATAAGATCATTTTCCGCCAGGAATACAAACTGGGCGTTCGGAACTTGTTTGGCAATTTCCACAAAAAGTTGATCTTGATCCGGCAGATATTTGTAGGCGTATTGAATGCATAAGTAAACGACGGCGTCATCACGAAGTTGAAAATCGCCGCGAGTCTTGGTCAGAAGCACCGAGGGAATCACCGGCTTCAGATAATTCAGGCCGATCCCGGGAAGCAGCAACAACTCCTCGGAGTAATGTTCCCGGGCGTTCTCCGGCTCGGCGGTGGCGCCGGAAATAAAGTAATCAATGGTCGGCAAGCCGGTCGTGATGGGCTGGTCCCACGCAGCGCATTGGATGGGAGCAAGGCGTAATGCGGCAAGCTGCGTGGTAATCGGCTCAAGGCCGACGTCCAGGAACACCAGAATGTGAAGGTTGTCGTCCAGAATCGCCTTGCACATTTCTTCGAGTGAGTTTGGAATATGCCGATAAGTGTCGGCAGATTTGCGGATTTCCTCGGTGACCGAATCCGTTTTGACGCCGGCGTGATACGCGAAGACAGCGAAATTTTCCTTCTTGTGATCGCTGAGCCAGCCAGAGAAACATTTCGAAGCGCTCAAATTCCGAAAACGCGAACACACGTATCCGATTCGCAACCTCTCGCCCGTGGAAAGTTCCGGCATGCGGATGGGCTTCACCCACTCCGGATAATTCGCCGCCATAATTCGATGCAGGAATTGCCCGTATTCAATCTGCAGTTCGCGATCATTCCGCGCTTGATACCCCAAATGAGAGTTGGCATAACTTGCGACAGCCGCGAGAGCGTTCTTTTTTTCAGCGGGTGTCTTCAGAGAGACTTCATGGGTCACCCTTTGTAAACCCTTCATGAACCTGGTGCGGTATTCGTCGATTTCTTGTGTCGAGTCGTAGATAACAGGCAGCACAAGAGCTTCCAGCAGTTTCAACAAAACATCGGTGGGGAATATCTCGCTCGCCCGCCGCGCGGACGCAATCGCAGCGTGCGTGCAATTACATTTTTCCAACAAGCGAACCTGGGATCGATATAGCTCGTATGAATTCTCGGAAGGTACCCGGGAAATGCCTTGCTCAAGTATCGCGCGGGATTCTAAATGCTGACCCATCTTTGAGAAGCAGCGAGCAGCTCCAATGTAAGCTTCGGCAGACTGAGGATTTTCGTGCAGAACGTCTTGCCACTTTGCGAGGGATTGCTTCCAGTATTCACGTTCCTGCTGTTCCAGCTCGGCAACCTGTCGGTTATAAATCTCGTGGATGGGCAGAGTCATGATGCGGTATGGGAATTTTACGGACGGACCACGCCAGCGCTCCGAACGTATCGTCAGCGTGAAAGTCTAACTCGAATCGCGCCTCCTATTCCATGGGGCAATCGATTCATACGTAGATGTGAGTAAATAGATGGAATCCAATTCAAAGGAATCGTCACGCGCAAGTTTTTCTATCGCTGCGCGCCCGATGGCTGTAACTCACAGGCCTGAACTTTTATCGCGCCAATAAACGGAGCTTCGCCGGGGGTGCGGTATGTCTCCACCAACGCCCGGTCGTTTTGGTAGATTGTGTCCCCACATTTCAGCGAAGGAATAACGTCCGCATGTTGGACATCTCGTTCCGTAGGTGTGGCGAGACTGAAAATTGGTCCGCGGCTGCGCAAATCCAGCGGCGTCAGCACCACAGGCCGTGGCGCATAGAAATTCGGCCAGCGCGCATCGGGAATATATATGACGGCGTCGCGTGGCAAGATTTTATCTAACATTTCAAAATCGCTCGTCAGTGCTACATAGCGTTTCATAAACTCACTGCGCGGTGTTAGTCCGCTGACCACTTCAGCGAAAGGCCGCGCATAGTAAATCTGAAATGCGAGCCACGGAATGGCGGCGAACAACAGGAGCCATCTACGCCAATTCACTAGGTGCACAGCGAGATGTGTCCAAGTATCTGAAGAGTTTGGGGAATCGTCCGTTTCCGCCGGACTCGCGAGGGTAAGCGCCGCCGCGAGAACTGCGACAAACTCCAGTCCGCCCAAAAATCGGAAATCAAAATGAAATTTCCATGCGACGATTCCGCCCTGTAACAGAAGTAGACCGGCAACGAGCCGGCTGGTTTTGCATCCGCGCAAAGCGGTCCACAAGATCCATATGATGGAAATAAAAAATACCGGTGTGAATTCGGCTACCGCATAGCGCGCCATGGGAGCGAAACTAGCTGGGCTGAATCCTTGAAGATCTGCAATATCTTGCAGAATACTTGGCGGAAACGCGCTGTGACCGAACACGTTCGCAAGGACCGGGCCCCAGAAGGATCCCGACGCGCGGTAGGTCCAGATCATCAGCAGCAGATGAATAACAATCCACGGAAGAAGCGCCAGCCCAATCACGTTGGATACTTTTGTACTGGGCGTTTTCGCGCGGATTGCTTGGACAACGATTAATCCGCTTGCGACGAGAGACAGCGGCACGAGCGAAAGTTTAGTTGACGCAGCTACCGCAGCCGCCATAGCAAGCATAAATGCATAGCGATAAGGACCGAGCTTGTCTAACAGCAATGCCGGACGCAAGAGAGCGGCCAACGCAACAACCGTCGCCAGGTCACCTAGTGCGTGCGCTCCGCCGGTTGTATGCCAGACCGTTGCGTAGATTCCAACGCCGCAAAGCGCTACGCACAAAACCGACAGATGGCGATTCTTTGTCGCATCCATCAAAAAACCCATCATAAAAAGCAAGAGTGCGACGGAATATCCCCAGCTCAGAGCATTTCCCGCGTCAGGTGCGCCAGAGGCGTGAGCAACGCTCAACGAAATTTGATAGTGCATTTGCGGAACGATTGCCGATTCAATGGGAAGCAAATAGAAGCGTAAGCCGCCATCTTCTACAATGCGCTTCGGCGTGAGCATGTGATAGTAAAGTTCGTCAATTTTTGTGGAAGGGGCGAGCGCCACCACGAGATTTATCACCGCAGCCAGAAGTAAAACGGCGGTAATGATTTTGTCCGCGCGGAATAATTCGCGGATCGATCTGCCTGCGCCGCTCTCGGAAAAAAACAAGTGCCCAATGGTCGCTACTCCCACCAGCAGCCACGCGACGAGTCGAAGGCCGCTCGCAGCTCCGGCGCCTGAAAGCAGCACGACTTCTACAAGGACGATTACAGCAGCCTGACCAGCTAACGCAGTGAACGCAATTTTCCAATACCAGGGCAGATTCCGAATACCCGCAAGGTGCAGAAATAATTTGCCTACACCTGCGACTGCGAATATCGCAATCAGGCCCCCAAAAAGTGGAATTAGAAATGTGTGCACTCTGCTGCCTCTTTGAAATTACAGAACGTACTGCGCGAATCGGGCGTTCGCGGCAACAGAATACAACTTCTCAAACAAACGAAGTAGTTCATTTCAACGCCAGCGTCGTTCGTTTCGGAACGGTTTACAACTATGGAAACCTGCGCCGTTAGTTCTTCGCGTTTCGGTGTCCACGGTCGAAATACAGATTCTGACTCGAGTTGGACTTGTGCGCCGTACAGCAATTGCGGCAAAGTGTAAGCCGCTGTGTCTCAATCATCCCAATCATTACTTTCCGCGAGTAACTCAACGAAAGAGATTCTGCTGGCTTGCGCGCACACACGAATGTCCGCCGAACTCGCCGCTCGCATCCACGCGCTGATTACCGGCAATTTGGACTGGCGGGCGCTCAATACTGCGGCCTGCGAACATGGCGTTGCGCCGCTGGTATGTAGTCAACTTCTCGCACATTTTCCGGAGGTTGTCCCCGCAGAGTGGCAAATGCGAATGCGGCGCCAACTCGAAGAGACCGCGCGAAGAAATCTTTATATGACCGTGGAAATGTTCCGGCTCGCAAGCAGCTTCCGCGCACAAGGATTGATCGCCGTTCCCTACAAAGGGCCGTTGCTCGCCGCGCAAGCATATGGAAATTTGGCGATGCGACAGTTTGCTGACCTGGATTTCGCGATTCGGCAGAGGGATTTGCCAAAGGCGGCGGCTCTATTGCAAGCAAGTGGATACGACGCGGTTTTCGGAACAATGGCGGCGGAGGAAGGTAATCATCCTACCCACAGTGAGTATCAGTTCGTGCGGCCCGCCGGAAACGTAATCGTTGAAATGCAGACGGAAGTGACGCTTCGCTATTTTCCACACAAGCTGGATTTTGACGCGCTGGAGAAACGTTTGACCAGCGTTTCGCTCGCCGGCGGAGAGACTCTTTCCTTTTCGCCGGAGGACACGCTCATCCTGCTTTCCGTTCACGGCGCAAAACATTTCTGGGAACGTCTGATGTGGATCGCCGATATTTCCGAATTGTCACAAGCAGCGCGTGGAATTCGTTGGGAAGAAGTATTCTCGCGGGCGAAGGAAATGGGAGTTAGCCGCATACTGGATCTCGCGTTGTATTTGGCTCACCGGATGTTGGAAGCTCCGCTGCCAGATGATGTGTTGGAAAAAATCTCGCGCGATCCGGTCGCCGAAAAGCTCGGCGACGGAATCTGCGAGCGATTCTCAATGAGCGTGCATGCGCAAATTCCCATCTTCTCAAGATTCCGATTTCGCGTGGCGAGCCGTGATAGCCTTTGGGCTGGTCTTCGATTTGCGATGAGGTTGGCTATCTCGCCGACCGAACACGATCGCGCGGACGCGCCGTTGCCTGAAGGCATGTCTGGAATGCGGCGATGGTTGCGGCCGGTTCTACTTATGAAGCGGTATGGCATTCGGCGGCCGAAATCCGATGAGCGGCGTTAGCAGTTGCGCGGAATGCCGAGTTGTAGCATTGTGCCGATGAGACCATGACCGCACTTTCCGATAAGCCCTTCCTGCGCTGGATGATTTTCGCTTTTACTTCCATTGTGTTTTTGACCGTCTCCGTGGCCAGCGGCTACGCGTGGTACGCCGATCATCTCGCTGAATCTTCTGAGCCTGCCAATTGGTTGCGCGCCGCTCAGCTTGAGCCGGGCAACGGAGAATACTGGTACAAGCTCGGATTCAATCGCGAGTGGGACCTGAATGATACCGACGCCGGCCAGGTAGTCACATATCTGCATCGCGCTGTGACGATTGATCCTCGCTCCGCGAATTATTGGATGGCTCTCGCCGGCGCGTATGAATCGGCCGGCCAGATTCAACAAGCGCGGGATGCTTTTCACACCGCGCTTCAGGATTATCCCGCATCGGCCGAAGCGCATTGGCGATTCGGAAGCTTTCTGCTGCGTCAGGGAGAGAACAAGCAAGCCTATGCTGAGATTCATTTTGCACTGCAAAATGATTCGCGCTTAATCCCTTTGGCGATTTCCCGCGTGTGGCCGGCCACTCACGACGCCGATGCATTGTTGAACGATGTGCTTCCAAAATCGGAGGAGTCGCAGCAAGGGGCGCTCGAAGCATTCAGCGAAGACAATCAGATTGAGCCGGCGCTCGCCGTCTGGAATTATATGGTTAAGTCGGGCGAATCCATTCCGATCAAGACGGTATTCCCTTTGGAATATATTTTGCTTGGGGCAAAACGCACCGATGATGCCCGCGAAGTTTGGCGTCAAGCGCTGGTGGCCAGCGGACAGCCGGAAGAAGCGAATACAGGCAGCTCGTTGGTTTTCAATGGTGGTTTTGAGTTCGACGCCACCGGTGGCGGACTTGACTGGCGCTTGGTTCCGACCCCGGGCGTGAATTACGATTACGATTCCGCGAACCCACATTCCGGAAAGCGCGCGTTGCGTTTAACGTTCGATGGCGAGCAGAATCCCGCTCTCCAAATCGTCACTCAGTACGTCACGGTGCAGCCGAATACCCACTATCACTTCGAGGGTTACATCCGCACTTCGGGAGTTACCACGGAGAGCGGCCTTCATTTTATCATCGCACTCGCAGGAACGACGCTGCCTTCGATAATTTTGGATAATTTCACGGGCGATCACCCGTGGGAAAAACAAAGCACGGACTTTACTACCCCACCGGACGACCATCTGCTTCTGATTCAGCTTTACCGCGCCAAGAGCGTCAGATTCAATAGTAACCTGGCAGGATCAGCCTGGGTGGATGACATTTCAATTGTACCAGCAGGATCTTCCCTTCCCAATCCATGAAGATCATCCGGATCGGCGTGTGCGTTTTGGTCACTTTCGCCGTTCTGGCCTTCGGCGCCGTCGAGACGTGGTCCGAATCCGTGCTGCAAATCGGCGCCGCGCTTTTGTTTCTGTGGTGGGGATCCTTGATGGCCAGCGGACACGGCAAAGAAATCCGCTGGAGTCCGGTAACCTGGCCGCTCTTGGGCCTGGAGTTGCTCGCACTCTTGCAGTTTGCAATTCCTCTTTCATTGTATCCGTATCTGACCAAGCTCGAAGTTCTTCGCATGACCAGCTACCTCATTTTACTTTTTCTGTCGGGACAGGCGTTCCGCACGCCGCGCCAATGGCGCGATTTCGCGTGGTTCGTCGTCTTATTGGGATTTACAGTGGCGGTTTTCGCGGTGCTACAAGATCTTACGTTCAAAGGGAAATTATATTGGTTCCGGGAGATGCGTTACGGAGGAATGCCCTACGGTCCGTACGTAAATCGAAACCACTTTGCCGGTTTAATGGAACTTCTGATTCCGACCGGCTTGGCGATGTTGGCCGTTCCCGGCGTGCGCCGCCAACAAATGCCACTGATGGCTCTGCTCGCCGCGATGCCCGTGGGAGCTTTGCTTCTTTCCGCGTCGCGCGGTGGAATTATAGGATTTGGCTGCGAAGTAATCTTGCTGGTCGTATTGTTGTGGATCCGTCGCGGCGAAAAGAAACGTCTATTCACATTCCTTGTCGCGCTGGTGCTGGCCGGTGGATTGGTTGCGTGGCTGGGCGTGGGCCAAGTGATTCAGCGATTCTCGCAGATTCACGACCCGGAGGTTACCGAAGGCCGCCGGATTTCGATGGCGAGCGGCGCATACCACATTTTCCGGGATCATCCTTGGATCGGCACCGGCGTTGGAACAATGATTTCGGTCTATCCCGCTTATGAAACCGCTTACGACGCCACGATCGTCGATCACGTTCACGACGATCATTTTGAATTACTGGCGGAAACGGGAGTGTTGGGCGCGCTCTGTTGGCTGACGTTTATTGTTTTGCTCGCTGTCTATGGTTTAAAAAATGTTTCGGCGCACCAAGATCCGGTGGTACACGCGGTTCAACTTGGAACACTCGTCGGATGCGCGGGCCTTCTAATACACAGTTTTGTAGACTTCAATTTGCACATCCCTGCCAACGCTTCCTTGTTTTATTTGATGGCAGGCATGGCCTCAACCAATCCAATCTTCGGGCCTACTAACTAATTGGCTGAGCCGGTATTTCTTTGTATCTATCCTCGATTGCTCCGGTATAATTGCTACGGTTGGGGGAGTATCTAAAATGGTTGGAAAACGATCCGAATACCTTTACGCCTTGTTACGGGTGTGCCTGCTCATATTTTTGGGCGCTTTTATATTGGCATCCCCTTCATTTTCTCAGCAACGTGTTGAAACTACAGAGGAAACGAACAGCCGAATTGCCCAGCTAGCCAAACAAGCCTCCCCGCCTATCATGAGCGAATACAAGTTGGGGAACGGCGATCTGGTGAACATAGAGGTTTTTGACGTCCCGCAGCTGTCGCGCGATGTACGTATAAGTGATACCGGATATATTTCACTGCCATTATTGCCTGAGAGAATCGTTGCGAGGGGCTTAAGCACGCTCCAACTGCAAGAGAAAATCGCGGAACTGCTGAAAGCCAGCGGGCTGGTCACCAACCCCGAAGTTACTGTTAGCCTGAGAGAACAGCGTAGCCAGCCCATCACGGTAATCGGCTCAATCAAGGCGCCGCAGGTGATTCAATCGTTGCGCCCGATGAGTGTCCTGGAAGTTTTGTCCGCGTGCGGTGGTATCACCGACGAAGCGGGCAGCACTTTGCTGGTCACTCGCAAAGTCCCGCCGGATGTTTCCGCCAAAACAGATTCGGCAGGCCCGGACTTGCTCGCGGCTCCTCAAACTTTCACGGTTGATCTTTGGGATTTATTGAACAGTCCGATACCCAAAGACAATATAATGATCATTGGCGGCGATATTGTGACCGTACCGCGCGCGGGTATTTTTTATGTGGTCGGCGCGGTGACTCATCCCGGCGGATTTATTCTTTCCAATGACGCCGAACAGATGACTGCACTCAAGGCTCTGGCGCTGGCATCGGGCGTCACTTCAACTTCAAAGGCGAATGAGGCGGTAATCGTTCGCAAGGATCCTGCCACTGGAATCAGTAAGGAAATCCCCGTGGATTTGAAAAAACTGCTGGAGCGAAAAGGCCCTGACGCAAAAATGCAGGCGAATGACATCCTGTTTGTTCCGGACAGCGCCAGCAAACATGCCATTCATCGGGCCACGGACGTGATCATTGCTTTGAGTTCGGGACTCGCGCTGGCACGCGTCGGAACGATGTAACTGAGGATTCGCCGGACAAAACTTTCCAGTTTGCGGCGGGTTATTAAAGTACGGTCGAGAACTGTGTTGCCGTTAAATGCATTAGTGAAGCGAAACTTTCGCACGTTCCCCGTAATCCAACTTGGCGACACCCAGCAGGAGCATTTGGAAGGAAATGATGGACGAAAATAAAATCGTACCGCGCGACCGCAAAGCCCCTATTGAAATTATGGCGCCAACACCGTCGCTGGTGTCATGGGAGCAGGCGCCTCGCGAGCCGCATCTTCTGGATTATCTGCTTGTCTTGCGGAAGCATCAGTGGCTGATTCTCACGTTTCTGGTGACAGTGGTGACGTTGGTTTCGATCGCTACGTTTAAGATGAAACCTGTTTACGAGGCGACCGCGCGAATCGAGATTGACCGCGACGCTCCCAGCGTTCTTCCTTTTCAGGCCACGAATATGGATGCGGAGTACGACGATCTGCAGAATTACATCGAGACGCAATCCAAGGTTTTGCAGAGCGATACTCTGGCAATGGAAACGATCAAGAAGGAAAACTTGATCAATGATCCCGCATTTGGCGGCGTTCCCGGCGGCCATGAACAACTTCCAGTCCTCTCCACGACTGCGGCGCCGATCACCAGGCCCGGGATTCTCAGCGAGTTTGAAGCTGCACTGAACGTCAAGCTCGTGCCCAACACTCGATTGTTGGATGTGACTTTTGAAGCGACGGATCCGCAACTTGCAGCGCGGGTTTTGAACGCGCATTTAAATGAATTCAAGTTGTTGAATTTCAATAGCCACCTCAACTCCTCCGAGGAAGCTTCCGGCTTCCTGACCGGAGAGCTTGATGACACACGCCAAAAATTCCAGGCCGCTGAAGAAAAACGGCTGGCATACGAGCGGGATAATCAGATCTGGACAGTGGACGAAAAACAAAACATCACCACCGAGAAGCTCTCCGAAATCGATAAGGAGTTGACCGCGGCGCAATCGGACCGCATCAAGAAGCAGGCGGATTACGACACGGCAAACAGCGGCAACGTTGACGCCGTGCCCGCGATTCGTGAAAGCGCTCAGATCTCCACCTTGACTACCAAGCAATCCGAACTCCGCCAGCAATACATCGCAGAATTGAACAGGTTGGGGCCGAATTTTCCCTCGGTGAAAAGTTTGGCGGAGCAGATTAAGCAGATCGATCAATTGGTTTCAGACGAGAAGAAGAACATCATCGGCCGTCTGCAACAAGACTTTCTCACCGCAGTCCAGCGCGAAACGCTGCTGACGCAAGCGCTCGATAAACAAAAAGTCGAAGCGAACGCGATGGCGGTGAAGCTCGTCGAGTACAATATTTTGGTCCGCGACGCCGAGGCCAATAAGACGCTTTATGACGGATTGTCGCAGAAGCTCAAGGAAGCCAATATTTCCGGCGGCCTCCACCCATCCAACATCCGGGTAATTGATCCTGCAATGGTTCCTTCCGGCCCTTCGCGCCCGAATCGCGCGCGCAATATTTTAATGGCCTTCCTCGTCGGGCTCGTCGGCGGTCTCGGTTTGGCCTTCCTCCGCGAATATATGGACAACACCGTGAAGACTCCCGATGACATCGAGAGGCTCGCGAAGCTGCCTTCGCTCGCCGTAGTGCCGTCGTTCGCTTCGCTCGATGGCGGCAAGCGCAGCCGTATGTCAAAGCTGCTCAATAGCGCTTCGCAGAATGGCAAGGACATGAACGTCGAACTCGTGTCCTATTCCATGCCGCAGTCACAAGTGTCCGAGGCCTTCCGATCTCTGCGTACCTCGCTTCTCCTTTCGCAAGCCGGACATCCTCCGCAGGTAATTCTTGTTACCAGCGCGCTTCCTCGTGAAGGAAAAACAACTGCCGCGGTGAATTTGGCCGTGACCCTCGCGCAGTTGGGCGACCGCACACTGCTGATTGACGCCGACCTTCGCAAACCAGGTGTGACGCGCGCCTTAAGCCTGCCCGAAGGAAAATATGCCGGACTCAGTTCGTATCTCGCGGGTGTTTCATCCATGGATTTGGTCACCGTGCCGCATCCTGTGATCCCAAATCTTTGCGTCTTGCCCACCGGCCCGATTCCGCCGAACCCCGCCGACCTTCTTTCCTCCGTGCGCATGCATCAAGGCATCAACGAATTGCGAAGCGAATATAAATTTATCGTGGTCGATTCCCCGCCAGTTATGGCGGCCACCGACGCGGTAATTCTCTCCGTGCTTGTGGATGGCGTGCTACTGGTCGTCCGCAGCGGTGAAACACCGAAGGAAGCTTTCATGCGCACTCGCGATCTGCTTACCGGAGTGAAATGCCGAATGCTCGGTGTCTTGCTGAACGCGGTGGATTCGAGCGCTCCCGATTATTACTACTCGTATCGCTATTATCCGTACGCGTATGGCGGTTATAGCCAGGAAGAAAAGGAATCGAAGAAGACTGCCGCATCCGCTTGACACTTGAGCCAAGAGCGGAAGCGGTGAGGAGGGGTATTGCGCTTTCTAATTACTGGTGGTGCGGGGTTTATCGGATCGCATCTCGCTGAGCGATTGCTCGATCGTGGCGACGAAGTTCTTCTGTTCGATAATCTGTCCACAGGATGCATGGAAAATATCCGGCATTTGAAGAGCAACGACCGGATGCATTATTTCCTGGATTCCATTGAGAATCGCCAGTTGCTGGCCGAGTTGGTCGATGAATCGGACGCGGTTTTCCATCTCGCCGCGGCGGTTGGCGTCCGGCTGATCGTAGAAAGCCCCGTTCGCACGATCGAGACGAACGTGAACGGCACCCAGATGGTTCTGGAAGCCGCTTACAAAAAGCGCAAGAGAGTTTTTATCGCTTCTACTTCCGAAGTCTACGGCAAGAGCACTCAGGTGCCTTTCCACGAAGACGCGGATCTAGTCCTGGGCGCGACCAACATGGGCCGCTGGGCCTACGCCGCATCGAAGGCGCTCGACGAATTCTTGGCGCTATCCTATTGGAAAGAAAAAAAGCAGCCGGTGGTAGTAGCGCGTCTCTTCAATACCGTGGGCCCTCGACAGACTGGGCGTTACGGAATGGTCCTGCCAAACTTTGTTTCTCAATCGCTAAACGCGCAGCCGATAACCGTTTACGGATCGGGCAAGCAATCTCGGTGTTTCTGCGATGTGCAGGATACCGTCGAAGCGATGCTACGCTTAATGGCAACCGACAAAGCCATCGGAGAAGTAGTGAACATCGGAACGGATCGCGAGATCACCGTGGAAGCTTTGGCGCAAATGGTGAAGACACGGACCAACAGTATCTCCCCGGTCACCTTCACGCCATACGATCAGGCTTATGAGCCGGGATTCGAGGATATGATGCGGCGTGTGCCGTGTCTGGATAAACTGGAGCGCTTGACGGGTTTCCGTCCGGCGACGGCGCTTGAGAACATCATCGACCGCGTGACGAACCATTTCCAGACGAAGCGCGAATTGGCGGTCATGGAACGTAGCAAGGGCGTCGCGAATTAGTTTTCAGTTTTGGCTGTTTGCTAAGATGAAGAGCGTCCGTCAGCGGACAGGCCTTTCTTTGGCGCCTTTCGCCATTCCCGTTCTGTCCGAGCACTTCGCGGTATGGCACGAAAACATCTTGGGGGAAAATGGATTCCAATTTGAAACGGCCGTGGGTTTCGGTCGTTATTCCGGTTTTCAACGAACGCGGCACAATTGAAGAAATTCTCGTCCGCGTGCAAGCTGTCGACGTTGAAAAAGAAATCGTCATCATTGACGATGGCTCGACCGACGGCACTCGAGCTTTACTGGAACAGATTTCGCAGTCCTCGCAGGACGCTCCGGCAATATTTAATCTTCCTACAACCGGCCGGCAGCTTCGCACCGATAATATTCGCGTCCTAATGCAGGAAAAAAATCAGGGCAAGGGTGCCGCATTGCGCCGCGGAATGAAGGAAGCAAATGGCGAGACAATTTTAATTCAGGATGCCGACCTCGAATACGATCCGGAGGATTATCACGGGCTGCTCGAGCCCATTAAGCGCGGGCGCGCGGATGTTGTTTACGGTTCCCGGTTCCTCGGCGGACCACATCGCGTTCTGTACTACTGGCATTCCAACGTAAATTGGCTGCTCACCACCGTTTCCAACATGCTCACGGACTTGAACCTGACGGACGTCTGGACGTGTTACAAGGTTTTCCGCCGCGAGGTAGTGGAAAAATTGGAACTGAAAGAAAATCGCTTCGGATTTGAACCGGAAATTACCGCGCGCATCGCTCGCAACAAAGACTGGCGCGTCTACGAAGTTCCAATTTCCTATTACGGCCGGACATATGCGGAAGGCAAAAAGATTACCTGGAAGGACGCGTTCCCGGGCTTGTGGTCCACGATCCGTTACAGCTTGTTCAAATAATTTGCGGAGTGGCGCCCGATTCCGCGAGAGTTAACCGAAATTTTCCAGGCGGTTCCCTTGGCGGCGATCGTGGAGGCCTCCGAATAATTCGGTGCAATCGTGAAGCCTAATTCGACGGCGGAAGACTTGAATGTTGGCGGCGCTCGTCGTGGCTGGAAATCGTTTTCCTACACGAAGGCGCTGTTCATCCTGCTGATCATTACTCTACCGGCGGTAAATCCCTGGGTGCATGGCGATGGCGTCGGATATTACGCGTACGTGCATTCATTGTTGATCGACCACAATCTTCAATTTGAAAATGAGTGGAGAGCGGCTAACCCATCTTTCACGCTTG
>DATBYL010000363.1:0-5438 GCA_036513735.1 Candidatus Acidiferrales bacterium | reverse complement strand
CGCAAATCCCGCGCACGGCAACCGATAAACAGTGGTCTTTATTTGCTTCATCTCGTCTTTGGAAATCCCAGGCGCTTGCCAGAATTCGCTCGTCTCATCCGGATAAATCTCTCCGACCACCAGCCAGTCCGCTTTCTTCAGCGCGTCAATATTCTTTTGTGTGTCCGGGCCAATCATCACGCCGTTCATTCCAAACGCGAACATCCCCTTCACATTGCCGCGATACATCTGGTCCCATATCTGCGTCCACGAATAGTTGCGATCCGTCTTCGGCAGATAGTTGTACGCAAAATCATTTTGCTTCGTCGCCGCGTCTCCATAAAACGCTTTCAGCAGTGACACAACAAACTTCGGCGTGTTCGAGTAATAGTTGAACGAATCCCACACCGCGGGCTTCGACGAAGTCGGCGTCACTCGCTTCAAGTACGTTGCCAGGTCAACGTCATTCGGGTTCGGCACTTTCAGATAGCCGGGCAAATTATCAAAAATTCCCGCCATGTCCGTGGCGCCTTGGATATTTGAGTGTCCTCGCAGCGCGTTCACTCCACCGCCCGCGCGCCCCACGTTCCCCAGCAGCAATTGAATCATCGCCGCGGTGCGAATAATCTGCGTGCCGAACGTATGCTGCGTCCAACCGACCGCGTAAATAATCGTGGCGACTTTTTTCGTGTCACCATCCTTGCGCACCGAAGTGAAAAGATCCCACGCTTTCACTAACTGATCCGCCGGAATTCCCGTGATGCCCGCGACAACATCCGGCGTGTACCGCGAATATTGCTGCTTCATCAGCTGGAATACAGTTCTCGGATGTTGAAGCGTCAAATCATATGCAGTGTTTCCCGGCAGCAAAACCGGCGGCGCAGGAAGATTAGCGGCGCCCAACGCCATCGGAGCAGCAGCCGCCGTGCTTCCGCCAGCGGATTTCCCGGCCGCAGGCGCACCACCCGAAGCGGACTTCGCAGCAGCAGGAGCAGCGCCGGATGCAGCGGCGTCCGCCGACGTCGCTCCACCCTCTTGATAATTCCACGTCGTTTTGTCGTAAACCTGCGTAGCGGCATTGAATCCGGAAAATAGTCCATCCTCCGGAAGCTTGAAACCTTCCTTCACGATCAACGCAGCGTTCGTATAGTTCGTGAGATATTCTTTGGCGTAGCGATTATTTTCGATGGCGTAATGAATCAGTCCGCCGAGAAAAGCAATATCCGCCCCGGCGCGAATCTGGCAGAAAAGATCAGCGGTAGATGCGGTCCGAGTAAAACGCGGATCCACAACGATCATCTTCGCGTTGCGATTCCGTTTTGCTTCAATTGCCCACTTGAATCCGCAAGGATGGTTTTCGGCGGGATTCCCACCCATGATCAACATCATGTCGGTGTTCTTGATGTCGATCCAACCATTCGTCATCGCCCCTCGTCCAAATGTTGGTCCCAAACTTGAGACCGTGGGGCCATGTCAAACACGCGCCTGGTTTTCCAGGTAGCAGACCCCCAGGCTGCGCATGCTCTTCACCACCAGATAGTTGAACTCATTCGTGTCCGTGCAGCCGCCAGTAAATGCAATTCCCTCACAGCGATTCACCGTTTTTCCGGCAGGATCTTTCTCGACAAAAGTGTCATCGCGCGTCTTCTTCGTCAGCGCCGCAATTTCGTCCAGCGCTTTGTCCCACGGAATATCTTCCCAATCGGTCGCGCCCGGGCGCCGCACTTGCGGCTTCATCAGCCGCCGCTCATTCAAAATGTCCTGTTCCAGCGACGCGCCTTTCGGGCAAAGTGTGCCGCGATTAATTGGATGATCCGGATCGCCCTCCACATGAATTACCTGAGGCGTCACGTTCTTCGCTTTATCGCCCAGCGTATAAATAATTACGCCGCAGCTCACCGCGCAGTAGGGACACGTCGATCGAGTCTCGGTGGCTCTGGCAATTTTTAATTCGCGAAGTTGTGCATAGGCGGGGGCGAGATCAAACCCGAAGATTGTTGCAGCCACACCACCGATTGCTGCAATTTTGAAGAACTCACGTCGGCTGGTTTCCATTTCCGAAACCTCCTGCGCTGCTTCTCCAACTAAAACCAAATTTTCCAAAAAAGTATTGCCCTACATGAAATTTCTGTCAAGGTAATTGTCCCAGAATTCATAAAGTCGTCACAAATGCTTTAACTGACGCGTCACCTGCCTCGCGTTTATTTTGCATTTATCCAGGCATCCGATCCCGTCAGCTTAACTGCCACGTCGGAAAGAAAAATATGCAACGGCTTCCCATCGGCGGTGCCGCGATGCTCCGTTGAAAACACGAGAGGGCCCGCGGTTTTGTATCCCGCCCACGTTGCGGTCACGACGCCCGGCTTTTTGTCTCCGCCGCGGTGGTAGACAAATTGTTCAACTCGATTGTCTTTGCCGATATACAAATCCCACGTATCGCCGGGCGTGTAACCGCCAACTTCCATTGGATATTTCACTGACATCAACTCGGCCGAGCCGGCGCCTATCGGCAGTTTACGCATGCCTTGATCCGTCACCGTCGCGCTCGTGTCCCAGTAGGCATGGAACGGGAACATAGCCCAATAGTTATCGTTCGTGAAAGAAGGATCAATTTGATTTTTCACGTTGTCCGGTTGGCTGCTAAGTTCGCCGCGCAAGTAGGTCACAGTCTCCGGCTTCCCGTCCGGCCCCTTCCCCGAAAATGTAACCTTATTAGTCTTCGGCTCCCACTCCCAGGTGTGAGACACATTTACTCCGGGAAATTGTGCGGTCCACGTATACCGAATCGCCTGAACTTGCCCGTACGAATCAATGCCAAATGCCTTGGCGACATTTTCAACAATCGGCGGACGTGTTTGCGCAAAGGTGGTTGCGGCAAGCACGAGCACCACGAACGCCATCAGACGAATCGGTGTTGCTCGAGACATAATCGTTGCACGACTCATAATCGATTTACTCCTCGCTGAATTGAACGGACGAAATCTTGGATGTACGAAAAAGCCTTCCGGACGCATAAAATTATTTCGCCACAGCATGCTTCATTGACGCCCGCCATTCACATCGCGTTCCGGCTTGGTAGCGAATTATCTATCACACTTCGCGCCCGAACCGCCGAAACAAAATAATCGCGCCGGCAACTGCTACCGCCCCATATTCCAACAGCACGATCCAGCCGGGAAGAAACCACGGACCGCCAAGCGCCCTCAAATACCACACGCAGTAAATTGGAATAATACTGACCGTCCAAATAGTGATCGGCACCGTCGAGCGCGTCCGCAGGAACGGCAGCATCCACAGCAAATACCACGGATATACGACCGGCGCGCACAAAAGCGTTGCCGCCATCGGCCAAGAAAATTCGTCCGAAGACAATTCCGCGGATTTTTTTCTCATCCAAATTGCCGTACCCAATCCAACGAGCAACGCAAATCCAGCAACGACCTGCGGCGTCGCCACTCGCTCGAGCATCGCAAACACCGGATCATTGAATCGGAAACTCCGCACGTAAGTTCCGAGCGATCCAATCGGAATTCGCCAGTGATTTAAGAACGGCAAATATAAGAGTGCGGCCACGATTGCCGCCAGCACACCATCGCGCACGCGAACACGTTTCCAGTAAATCGGCAGCAAAACTATCGGCAGAAATTTCACCGCAACCGCCAACCCAAATGCCACGGCCGCAATCGCACGCCAGCGGCGTCCGAGCGCAGCGAAAGAAATCAACAGCAGCAGCGCGCCGAAAATATCGATATGACCGCTGCCCGCCACTTCCGTCGCCAGCAACGGGTTCCACGCGTATGCCAAAACCCAATGCATTCCCTGCCCGCTACGGCGCAATATTTCCAGCAAAACAAAAACAATCGCCAAATCGCAAAGTACAAAAGCCACTTTCAGTGTGAACACAGATTCATGCACCGCCGTTACGGCGCGAAAAAAAAGTTCTGCTCCCGGCGGATATGGGCTGGCAAATTGCGGATTATTCATCGTGCGCGTTTCCGAAGTGTGCAGCCCCGCGAGCGCGGGGTCATTTGGAACTACAACGTACGGGTTATATCCCAGCCGCTGCACGCGGCCATCCCAAAGATATCGATGCACATCATCATCCGGACCCGGCGCCGCCAATAGAAATGGAATATGCCACACGGCGGCGAACAGAAGTCCGGCGACAATAACTCCTTGCGGAAATTTCGGCGTGGAAAATAATTCGCGAACCGCGAACAGGTAAGCAACGCCTGCAACCGCCATCCAAATAACGAACGACGGTTCGCCCACGCTGCCAAACTTGTGCGCGCAAATCGTCAGCGCCACAAGCAACGTTGCGCCCAACAAAAGCAGCCTGCGCGATGGCGTCAGCCTCACAGATCTCCCGCGTTCGTTCGCGAATCTTCCCACTCTTTCAGCCATGCCGCCGTTCGGGGCGCTCTGGCCGGAGCCGCCCGAAGTTCCGCGGCCAGCCGAGCTAAATCCTCCTTCACGTCGATGTCGTAGAACGGCTCCGTCAAATGTTCCGAAAGCCCCAGTGCGCGGGCCTGACTCAACAGCGCCTCAAGCGCATTCGCCGTTCCCATTCCGTCATTCGTGAATAGTCTCGGATGGGAAAGCTTCGCGCCGACAAGAAAATATCCGCCATCGTGCGTTGGTCCGACAACAAGATCGCATTCTTCCAGCAAGTCGAACGCGCTTTTCAATACCGGTGCCGGAAGATGTGGGCTATCGCTATTGAATGCGATCACACGCTGGTGGCTCGAACCTGCAAATCGCGCGAATACGGAATCAAGTCCCGCCGCAAGACCTTCACCCGTCTGAGGCACGATGGGAATTGTTTTTGGCACTGCGCTCGACAATTCTTCAACGTCGGACTCAGGGCACATAATTGCAACTTCCACCCCATCAAGCGACTGCGCCAGCGATATCGTGTCGTTCAGAAGGCATCGGTACAGCTCTGTAACCGCCTGCATCGAAAGTCTTCCAGCCAGCCGGGTTTTCACCGAGCCCAATCTCGGCGCCTTCGCCATAATCACCAAAGTGCGATTGGTTTCTGTCATCGAAGGAAATTACCGTCCGCTCGACGTTTCATAAATATCGCAGCGCAGCATCTCACGCCGGCCGCGCCAAAACTTTCTTCCGCCGGCGGAAATAATGGCTTGCGATCCGGCTCAGAATGAACCACGTCGCTCCCACAGTTCCTTTGAACGTGCCGCTGATCTTCGATTTTCCAATCCGCGGATAATAACTCACCGGGACTTCCACAATGCGGAAACCTTGTGCGGCTCCCTTCAAAATTAATTCTACGGCCCATCCGTAAGTTGTCTCTTGAAGATTAACCGCGCGAAGAGCATCGGAGCGCGCAGCGCGAAAAGGTCCAAGGTCTGTGATTTTTATTCCGTAAAGTTTCGTGATCAACCCTGCCGCAAGCCAATTGCCGAATCGCGCGTGCCACGGAAGCGCTCCGGGAATCC
>DATBYL010000362.1:0-4604 GCA_036513735.1 Candidatus Acidiferrales bacterium | reverse complement strand
TCACAGTCCTCACCGAAAAACTTTCCGTCTATGCCGGATTCGCCGTAACGCACGGCGCGCAAACCGGAATCGGCACGCTTCCCATCGTCTACTTCGGCACCGAAGATCAAAAAAAGAAATATCTGCCTAAGCTCGCGACCGGCGAATGGGTTTCCGCCTACTGTCTTTCAGAGCCGCAAGCCGGATCAGACGCGCAAGCCTCGCTTACCCGCGCAGTACTTTCGCCCGACGGAAAAGACTGGATACTGAATGGCCAGAAAATGTGGATCACCAATGGCGGCTTCGCGGATGTCTACATCGTTTTCGCGAAAGTAGATGGCGAAAAGTTTTCTGCGTTCATCGTGGAGCGCACTTTTCCCGGATTCACCGCGGGCAATGAAGAACACAAAATGGGAATTCACGGCAGTTCCACCACGCCCATCTTCATGGAAAATTGCAGAGTGCCGAAAGAAAATTTGCTGCACGAAATCGGACGCGGCCACATCGTCGCATTCAATATTCTGAACTCCGGCCGCTTCACGCTGGGCGCTTCCTGCGTTGGCGGATCGAAACACATTCTTGCCACCGCAGCGAAATATTCAAAAGAACGCAAAGCCTTCGGCAAATCCATCGGCGAATTCGGAATGATGAAAGAAAAGCTCGCCGAAATGGCCATCCGAATTTTCGCCGTCGAATCCATGGTCTATCGCTCAGCCGGTATTATCGAAACCGCGATGGCCGCGCCTTTGTCCCAAGGAACAAATGCTGCCGACGGCGCCAACAAAACTCAGCACACCATGAAAGTGCTCGAGGAATACGCCATCGAGAGTTCCATCGCAAAAGTTTACGGCAGCGAGATGCTGAACTTTGTTGTGGATGAGGCGGTTCAAATTTTCGGCGGCTACGGATTTCACGAGGACTATCCCGTGTGCCGCGCGTATCGCGATAGCCGCGTCAATCGCATCTTCGAGGGCACCAACGAAATTAATCGCATGTTGATTTTCCAAATGTTGATGAAGCGCGCCATGTCCGGCGCATTGCCACTGATTCCCGCCGCCATGAAACTTCAAGACGAAGTTCTGGCCGGCCCTTCCTTCCAGGAAGTAACGCAAGGCGTCCTGGCTGAAGAAATGCGAACGATCGCGAACTGTCGAAATATTTTTCTGCAAGCCGCAGGCGGCGCAGTCCAGAAATTCCGCGAAAAACTCGCCGACGAACAAGAACTGATGGGCGCGCTCGCAAATGTCGTAATGGAAATTTATGCGATGGAATCCGTTCTTCTTCGCGCGCAAAAATCCGCCGCCGCTCGTGGAGCCGAAGCCGCCAGCACAATGATTGACGCCGCCCGCGTCCTAATTCACGACGCAGGTGGCCGCGTGGAAGAAGAAGCGCGCCGCGCTCTCGGCGCAGTTCACGAAGGCGACATGCTCGCCACGCAAATGGCCGTGCTCAAGCGGTTCGCCAAACGCGCGCCCGTCAACACCATCGGCCTGCGCAGAAATGTTGCCGCCGCAGTTCAGTCCGCCGATCGATATCCGTTTGAAGGGCGCTGATCGCCTGAAACATTTGCCGTCACAGTCTTCTCCCATCTAGAATCCCGCTTTTCCCTGATTCCTGAAATGGGAATTTGCCACTAGAGTCCCATTACTACTGTGCCTTTCGTACCGTTGAGAACGCTTTCACGCTGAAGTTAAATCTGTCTGCGGGGGAATCCGTCCGTCAACCCGACGCATCTCATCTAGTGAAGATACAGGGGGCATTCAAGTGGAGACCAGCGTCACAATTCATCTACCAAAATCGGCTCAACCGCAGGAAAACGCACCACTTAACAAGACGGGCATCGGCGCGTGGAAGAAATATTTGGGCATCGCTGTTGCACTCGCGATCGTCTGGCAATTTTATTATTTTCGAGAACTAGCCGCAGCGTTGCTACTTTTCACAATTATATTTCTGATCCTCGCAACAATCGGCGGCGCAATTTATTTAGTCGGCCGTGTCAGCCAGAAAACATTTTCAATCGCTGAGCCAGCCGCGCGCCGTGGACTCGTTTTCGCGGAAGTTATCAGCCGAAAGACATTCCACCGTCCACGCTCAGTGCCTGTCCCGTAATGGCGCTGGCCTGATCCGAAACCATGAACGCCGCGGCCGCCGCAATTTCGTCGGCCGTCTGCGGACGTCCCTGCAAAATTCCGTTCAAAAATTCCTTGAACATTTCTCCGCCGTCGCGCCCGGTTCGTTCCGCCAGCTTCCGACCCAGCTCTTGTGACATTTCTGTTTCCGCAACCGGCCCCGGCAGGATTGCGTTTGCGCGCACGCCGCGCTTCGCTCCTTCCGCCGCCGTCGTGCGCGTCAATCCCAGCAGACCAGCCTTCGCCGTCGCATAAGCCGCGCCCCACGGAAACGCCGCGCGCGCCGCTATGCTCGAAATATTCAAAACAGATCCGCTGCCATGCGCGTACATTGCCGGAAGCACCGCGCGTGTCATCAGGAATGCGCCGCGCAAATGTGTTGCGATCACGCTGTCCCATTCCGCAGCGGAAATTTCTTCGATCGGCATCACCGGCCCATAAATTCCCGCGTTATTCACTAAAATATTTGCGCCACCGAATTCTTCGCGCGCGACTTTCAGAATATTTTCCGCATCTTCCTCGCGTGAAACATCGCCGACCACCCATGCCGCGTCTCCTCCTGCATCCGCAATTTCCTTCGCCACGATCTCAAGCTGCGCCGCCGTCCGTGAAGTAATCACCACTGACGCGCCTTCCGCCGCAAACCTTCGCGCAATCGCGCGCCCGATTCCGCGCCCGCCGCCGGTCACAATTGCAACATCATCCGCCAGCATCATTTGAATGAACCTCCCGTACGAAAATGGGCAGATCTACACCGGCCAGCATACCATCCGCCGCAAGTCCGCCGCTAACTCCAGCCATTTCAATCACTTGCCCAGTTCTCAGCCCGCCAATACACCTTCCGCAAAACGCGAATGACGCGCAAGCCAAATTTGCTGTATCATATCTTTTTGGAGCTAAGCCCGAATGAGCGAATCGCTGGTTCATCTTTCCCGCAGCAGTAGCGGCCCGTCCGCGGACGGCAAAATGCTTTTGCGCGTGCGCCCTCGCGGTTTCTGTGCCGGAGTGGTCCGCGCCGTTGATATCGTCGAGCTGGCGCTCGAAGTTTACGGGCCGCCCGTTTACGTCCATCACGAAATTGTGCACAACCGTCACGTCGTTGAGCAGCTTCGCCAGCGCGGTGCGATTTTTGTCGAAACAGTCACCGAAGTTCCCCACGGCGCGGTCCTGATTTTCAGCGCCCACGGCGTTCCTCCCACCGTTCGTGATGAGGCCAAGGAACGCGAGCTGCGCGTTGTTGACGCCACTTGCCCGCTCGTCACCAAAGTTCATCTCGAAGCGCTGCGTTTTGCGCGCGAAGGCCGCCAAATTATTTTGATCGGCCACAAAGATCACCAGGAAATTGTTGGCACCTCAGGAGAAGCGCCGGATCAAACCGTCGTGGTCGATAGCGTCGAAGCCGTCGACAAATTAAATGTCGCCGATCCGGAAAGTCTCGCTTTCCTCACGCAAACAACTTTGAGCCTCTACGACACGCAAGAAATTGTTGCGCGTCTGCGCGAGCGTTTTCCCAGCATTCAAGGCCCGGCGTCCGACGATATTTGCTATGCCACGCAAAATCGACAGGAAGCCGTCGAGCGTATGGCACAGGACGGCGTGCAACTAATTCTCGTGGTCGGCTCGCCGAACAGTTCCAATTCAAATCGCTTGGTGGAAGTTGCCGTCCGCGCCGGAGTTCCTGCGCGCTTGATTGATGACGCCACGATGATCCAAGAAGAATGGCTCGTGGACGTGAAGCGCGTCGGCCTCACCGCCGGTGCTTCCGCGCCCGAAGTTTTAGTCGAACACGTTAGTGAACGACTCGCCGGTCTTGGCTATACCGACCAGCGTGACTTCGATTTGATTCGCGAAGATGTTCGATTCACTTTGCCTCCGGAGCTTGCAGCCGTCGCACCCGGCGGCCGTCGCGGCTAATTTGTTTGGGTAACACAGGCTTCAGCCTGTGTCAGGGGATATTTGCAATCCGCAGTCCCGCAATAGCTGGACTGTGTTACTGTCACGCATCAGTAAGCACGTCCGTATTTCAAGCTCGCGCTTTTCAATTGCTACTTCTGTGTTGCGAAGGAGTTTCCTTTGGCCGTCAAGATTGTTCGGCAACCAAGGAAGATCGCCATCATCGGCGCGCCAACAAGCGCCGCCGCTCTCGCGCCCGGTCACGAGCGCGCCCCAGCCGCATTGCGCGCCGCTGGAATTGTCGAGCGTCTACGCGCCGCCGGATTTGACGTTACCGACATGGGCGATTGCAAAACGCAAATTTCCCAGCCGGATCCCGATCATCCCCGCGCCAGAAATATTCCGCCGCTCGTTGCCGAGCTAAATGAATTGCGTCCGCACGTGGAAGTTGCCGTGAAAAGTGGCGCGCTTCCGCTGATTCTTGGCGGCGATTGCAGCATCGTTCTCGCCACCGTTGCCGGAGCCCGAAGATATTATCGTCACGTCGGACTAATTTATGTTGATCGCGACGCCGATCTGAATGTTCCCGCCACCACGCCTTCC
>DATBYL010000361.1:0-3535 GCA_036513735.1 Candidatus Acidiferrales bacterium | reverse complement strand
CCGCTCCATCTACGAATGAACAGCGTGTTTGGCTCCGCAAAAGCCACAACTTCCTGATCGTTTTTGCTCAGCTCACTCAGCGCCGGAATTCGCGCTCGCAAACCGAGTAGCTCTCGATAAAACTCGCGAATGATTTTGTGCTTCCCACTATCTTGCAGCCCCCAATTCATCTTCGACTGCAAAAACGTCTCCTCGGCCTGCGGATCGGGAAGTTTATCGGCCCACTGAAATCGCGCGAATTCTTCTTCTCTCCCTTTGCGCACCGCTTCGATCAGTCCTTTATCTTCGTGGCTCACAAAATATTGGAATGGCGCTGGCTCGCCATATTCTTCGCCCATAAACAGCATCGGAACATACGGCGAAAGCAGCACGACTGCCGCCGCGAGCTTCAACTGGTCTAATGACAGCGTCTGCGAATATCTATCCGCCAGCATTCGGTTTCCGATTTGATCGTGATCCTGAGAAAAAACCACGAAGTGCTCCCCTTGCAAATCGTGCGTCGATGTCCCGTGACGCTTCTGGCGAAACGTCGAATATTGCCCGGCGTAAATAAATCCATCGCGGAATGCGCGCGCCAAATCTTCCACTCCGGAATAATCCTCGTAGTATCCGTTGCGCTCGCCGGTCATCCGTACGTGCAGCGCGTGGTGAAAATCGTCGTTCCAGGAAGCATCCAATCCCCAGCCGCCCACTTCACTTCCCTCCACAACCTTCGCGTCATTTCGATCGCTTTCGGCAATTAAATAAACTGGCCGATTTAATCTTTGACCGGCCGCGTGACACTCCGCGCTCAGCTCCTCCAGAAATTTTCGCGCCGACGTATCCACAATCGCGTTAATCGCATCCAGCCGCAGTCCATCGAAATGAAATTCCTGAATCCATTGCAATGCGTTCTGAATAAAATATCGCCGCACCTCGTCACTGTGCGGACCGTCAAAATTCAGCGCCGCGCCCCATGGCGTGCGATACGCCTCCGTGAAATATGGCGCGAACTCGCCCAGATAATTCCCCTCGGGACCAAGATGGTTGTAAACAACATCCAACACCACGGCCATTCCCTGTTGGTGGCACGCATTCACCAAACGCTTCAACGCCGCTGGCCCGCCATAAGTATCCTGCACCGCAAATTGATAGACGCCGTCATATCCCCAATTCCTCGCGCCAGGAAATTGTGCGACGGGCATCAATTCAATCGCCGTGATTCCAAGCTGCTTCAAATTCGCGATCCGCGGAATGATGGCGTCAAATGTTCCTTCCGGCGTGAATGTCCCTACGTGAAGTTCATACAAAACATATTTCTTCAGGTCCAGCCCTCGCCATGTCTTATCATTCCAATCGAATCGGCCGTCCATAACTTGCGAAGGTCCATGCACTCCGCGCGGCTGAAATTCCGAAGCAGGATCCGGCCGCTCCGTCTTCCCATCCAATACATACTGATAAAGCGCGCCCACGTTCACGTCCTTTGCAACGCCAAAGAAATATCCGCGCTCCAACGCATCCAATGAAATCGTTTGCGTGCCGCGCGCATCCTCAATGCGCACGTCAACTTTTTTCGCCCTCGGCGCCCACAAAAGAAATTTGCAGGTTCCGTCCGGCGACCAAACCGCCCCAAGCTTCTCATCCGGTTTTACAGTCAAAGCAGTCTGCCTTTCCGCAAACACAATTCCACGCAAATCGCACTGGAAGTTCCAGCGAATAAAATCTCTTTTGAAATTTTCACGGGAAATCGTTTCCGCGTCTACTGGTTATTCTTTGCAGGTTTCTTCTTGGTTTCCTTGCCCGAATCCGCCAGCGCCTCAGGTGTAAACAATTTCTCATCCAGACCGGTATTAAATTGCGCGTCATCAATGGTCAAAACCGTGTGCGTATTTTCCAGCGGCGAAATCATTTCCAGATGACGCGCCCCCGTAATCCCATTCACTTTTTTCAGCCCGCTCGCATGAAACTCGCGGACTTTCTTACCACTCTGGTCGTACATTTCCGCCGCCAGAATCACCGGCACGTCCTGTCCGACCCAGAAATACGCATATTTATATTGTGAACGATCCGGCGCCACAGGCGTCGCTTCAATCTTGTACGTCTTGTGGCCCTGCATCACTTCTCCGTCGCTCAAAATCTTGTACGTAAAATCGTCCAGCACTCGCTCCGCAATATCTTCGTACGTGAAATCACTTCCCGCGAATGGCTCAGATCGTTCTCGCGGCGCGATACTTCGCACGCGTTGAATCGCCGGAGTGTAAAGCCACTGTTGATCGGGCGCGCCTGAGTGAATGAACGAAAGCAAAGCGACGCCCTTAATTTCCGCGGGATCCGTGAACGTCAGAAGCGTCTTGCTGTCGCCCAGTCCGCCAATTCTTTTCAGCACAAATTTTTTCTTCTGACCGGTGCCGTCCTTACCGAAGATTTCCAAATTCGCGCGAATCGTCATGTCCTTGCTTTTGTCCTGCTGGTAGACGCCTTCCATCACCGCCCGCGCATCTACCACCGCGCCCCACAGAGGAATTGCGACCCCAGCGCACAGCAAAATTGCAGATATCGCAATCATCCGCTTCGCGCACGTGTTATTCACAACGAAGTTATTCATAACCAATCGCCTCAATCACTTTCACCTGCGCAGCGCGGCTCGCAGGCCACCAGCCCGCTAGTAATGAGATGACCATCACGATAGGAAGTGTCACCAAAATCATCAGCCACGGATAGAAAAACGGCACCGTGTATCCCGCCAACGCCATCCCTACCGTGTGCACCATAAAATAAGTATTGAACAGCGCCGCCACCGCCCCCGTCAACACGCCCACAATCGAGATCGCCACTGCCTCCAGCAAAACCATTTTTCGGATTTGCGCGCGCAGTCCGCCAATCGCTCGAATAATTCCAATTTCGCGCCGCCGCTCCGAGACAGAAATAATCAGCGTATTCACAATTCCCAGCGTGGCCACCAGAATCGCCACAATCAATTGAATATTGTTCATCAGGAAAAATTGATGCACCAGACCAAACACCCATCCCCGAAATTCCGCATTCGTATAAACAAATGCGTGTTCCTGATTCGCCGTCAATCGCTCAATTTGCTGCTTGATCAGGAGCGGATCCACACCGGGGTTCAGCGTGATGTCAATGAAATCCACGCTGTCATCTTTCCAATATTGTTTGTACAGCGCGCGATCCATAAATATCGTTCCTTTTTCTGAACGATAATCATCCATGATTCCCAGCACCGGCCGCTCCAAAGGTCCCGTCGGCGTCTGCAGCTTCAGCATATCTCCCAATTGAACGTGAAACCGCGCCGAAAAATTCCGCGATAACAGCACTCCTTCGCCCAGCGGCATTTTTTCGTGCGCCACTTTCTCGTCGCCTTCATCCACCGCATACCCAACGCGGTCCATGAAATCTTTCATCTGATACGCAATCAGCGCCGCGCTGTCATTCGCATACGGAATCACGGCGAATCGAACATTCTCCGCAATCTTCACGCCCGGAATCGCGCCAATCTTCGTTCCCAGCTCTTCGCTGAAATGATACGTAGGCGACCGCA
>DATBYL010000360.1:0-2811 GCA_036513735.1 Candidatus Acidiferrales bacterium | reverse complement strand
ATTCGCGGATGATGGTACGGCAACCGCGGAAGTCACAGGGGAATACACACTTCCGGCTGCAATGGCCACGCCGGCAAAACCAAAAGCGAAGTAACGATTTAGAATTTTATTATATGTAGGAAAAAATCAATCGCCGTAGGCCGCTTCAGGCATCGCCGCGCGCGCAGACGTTCGAGGACGCTGAATGAAAAATCCTCGCAGGCGCTCGCGCAGCTTCAGGCGGCCTCGGAACAATCTGGTGCGCACGGCCTGCGGAGTCAGTCCCAAATGCGCCGCGGTTTCTTCCGTGGAAAGATTTCCCACGTCGCGCAACAGGCACACGCAACGCAGCGACGGATCGAGCTGTCCCAGCGCTTCAATTAATTTCTTGCGCAACTCCGCGCGCGCATAAAACTGTTCCGGATTTTCGCGAGCCGACCGCGGCTCAAGCGTCGTCCTGCCGGTTTCGTTGTCACCCATCATTTCGTCCAAACTTGTCCAGCGGCTATCGCGCCGTCGCCGCAGCAAACTGATCGATTCGTTTGCCGCGATCTGGGTGATCCACGCGGCAAATCGGAAACCATCGCGAAACTGATCGAAGTGCGCGAAGGCCTTCAGCAAAGTTTGCTGGCGCACATCTTCGGCGTCCGCCATGTTGCCGGTAATGCGCAGCGCGATGCGGAAAACTGCCGCTTCGCAGGTTCCCGCCAGAGTCGTGAACGCCTCGGGATCGCCGCTTCTTGCGCGCGTGAAAAGGGAAATATCGTACGGTGCAATTGCCATCGTGGCTGTGGCCATAATTCCCCCCAGGTGTAAAGGGCAGTCCTCGTACCAAGCGTCCGCTTCCCTAAGCTCTGCATTATCTGCAAGATACGACGTATAGCGTAGAGCGATGTAGTGTCAAATGGCCGTTTCTGGGTTTCGCCGTCCCAAAATCGGTCACCTGCAAATTGACTGGAATTTACCCAAATGTCGGAAATCCCGCGAAAGTCGCCCGGAATACCCTGTGGACAATCAAAGCTGCTGGTATCATTCGATTATGTTGAAAATCGCCCATCGCGGAGCTTCCGGCCACGCGCCTGAAAACACGATGGCTGCGTTTCGTCTCGCGGCGGAGATGGGCGCGAAGTTCATCGAAACGGACTTACGGCTCACGCGCGACGCGAAAATTGTCGCCATGCATGACGCGACGGTTGATCGCACGACGAACGGCCGAGGCCACATTTCAAAAATGTCGCTCGTAGAATTGCGCGGACTCGACGCCGGCATGAAATTTCTGAGCGTCGACGGAAAATCCTACAAAGGCGAGCGCGTGCCAACGCTCGACGAAATTCTGGAATTCGCGAAAACGGCGGACGTGACATTTTATTTGGAGCTGAAAGAAACTCAGGGATGGGGATTTGAGCAATCGCTTGTTGGCGCGCTGCGCCGCGCGGATGCGATGCGTCGCGTCGTCGTCATTTCATTCGATGCGAAAGCGTTGGAGACCGTCCGTCGCATAGAACCCACGTTGACGATTGGATTTCTGTGCGAAAAACCAACTCTTCAACTAATTGAAAAAGCGGTTGCGCTGGGTGCGAAACAATTCCTTCCGCGCGCCGATGGAATTACTCCGGAACTAATCGCCGCCGCGCATCGCGCGAATTTGCTTGTGGTCGTGTGGACCGTGGATGAAATTGAAGACATGCGCGCGGTCGCCGCGGTCGGCGTGGATGGGATTATTTCGGATTATCCGGATCGGCTAAACGAGCTTCCTGAATAATCCGGCCAACTGCGCGACGGTAAGCTCCTCGGCTCGCGCGGTTATCGAAATTCCCGCGTCTTGCAGTACTTCTGCCAAATTAAATTCTGGTCCGCCACCGGACGCACTTTTTCGCGAAGGTTTTTTCTTCGCAAACTTCCCGCGCAAATTGTTCACGAGCGTTTTTCGTTTTTGCGCGAAGCAAAGTTGCACGAATTCCATGAACGCGGACGCATCGCGCACATGCAATTTCGCGCCAGCGCCGGGAAAGTTCAGCGTCACTAGAGCCGAATCAACTTTAGGCGGCGGGCGAAACGCGCCGGGCGGAATTCGGAAGGTTATTTCCGGTGTGGAATAAAACTGAGTGGCCACGGAAAGATATCCGTATTCGCGATGCTTCGGCGGCGAGACGAGCCGCTCCGCCACTTCAAGCTGCATAACCAGATGTGCGGATTTCGGGTGTCTGGGCATCGCAAAAATGCGGTGCAGAATCGGCGAAGTAATGTAGTACGGAATATTTCCGTAAACGCGGAATGGCTCCGCGCCGGCAAGTTGCGCTAGGTTGGCGACCAGTACGTCGGATTCAACGATGGTTACATTTGGCCACGCAACGGCGCGCTCGCGAAGTCCGTGCGCAAGTTGCGCGTCGAGTTCGATTGCAATTACTCGCGACGCACGGTGTGCGAGGAACTCCGTCATTTCACCGTGGCCCGCGCCGATTTCGATCCACGCGTCGCCGGCATGAATCGGCAATCCTTCGGCGATGCGTTTTCGCCATGCGGGATCGCCAAGAAAATTTTGGCCCAGTGGAGCGGGAGACATGGCGGAAGTCTAACAATTTTTTGATGCGAGCGTTGGAGCGGGTTGAAAATTGCCGCCGGCGTGTGTGTAACAAGTGGTCTTGACGGCGATAGCTCCGTCCAGTAACGTCTCAGTTCGCGAACGAAGTTGTCTCTAAGAAAGAAATTGTCTTCAAGAAAAAGATGCGAATTCTTTTCGTCGCTTCCGAAGGATTGCCGTTTTCCAAAACGGGCGGCTTGGCGGACGTAATCGAAGCCCTGCCCAAGGCGCTCGTTGAAATGGGAAATGAA
>DATBYL010000359.1:0-2053 GCA_036513735.1 Candidatus Acidiferrales bacterium | reverse complement strand
GATACTTGTATCCGCGAACAATCAATATTTTGTGGCGCCGGATAATGGCGTGCTCTCGATGGTATACGAGCGCGAAAATCCGGTGGCTGTGCGTCACATTACTTCGGAACACTATTTTCAGCGGCCAGTGAGCGCGACATTTCACGGACGAGATATTTTTGCGCCAGTTGCAGCATGGCTGACGAAGAATTGGCAGACCGAAGCATTCGGCGAAGTTATAGAAGATCACGTGCGATTTGCGCTGCCTCGTCCGAAGACGCAGGATGGCGCGATGCGCGGCGCGGTGATGAAGGTGGATCACTTCGGAAATTTAATGACGAATTTTACGTTGGAGGATTTGCCGGAGGCGAAGCGTCAGCCGGGGCCGATTGCGATAACGGTCGGCGGGAAGCCGGTGAAGCAGATGGTGGCGAATTTTGCGGCAGGGCCAGCGGGTGAAGCGGTGGCGCTGGTTGGGTCGAGCGGATTTATTGAGGTTGCCGTGAATAAAGGAAATGCGGCGCGAACACTTGCCGTGAATCGCGGCGCGGAAGTTATTCTTCAGATTGCTTGAAATATTTTCTTACAAAAATAGTTTAACGCGTTAGGTCGAGCGTGACGAGGTGCGCGCGGGTGCGCGGATCTAGCCAATCGCGGAGCGCGTCGCCTAGCAAATTGAATGCGAGGACGGCTGACATGATCGCGAGCGCGGGGAAAATCACCATGTGCGGCGCGCTGAAAAGATAGGTGCTGGCGTCATTTAACATTGCGCCCCAACTTGGCGCGGGGGCGAGAACGCCGAGACCTAGAAAACTTAGCGTCGATTCCGCAAGAATTGCGCCAGCCATTCCGATGGTGGCTTGAATTAATACCGGCTGAATTGCGTTCGGCAAAATGTGGCGCGTTAATATTCGCGCGTTTGATGCGCCGAGCGAACGAGCGGCGAGCACGTAGTCCATTTCCTTTACTTTCAAAACTTGAGCGCGTGCGAGACGAGCGTAGCCGGCCCATCCGGTGATGACGAGCGCGAGGACAACTTTGTCCAGCCCTGGACCGAGAAATGCGGCGAAGGCGATTGCCAATAAAATTCCGGGAAATGAGAGGAAGGCGTTCACAAGGACGCCGTTGATTATTCGGTCTAGCCATCCGCCGAAATATCCGGAGAGCGCACCGAGCGCGAGTCCGAGAAATCCCGCGCCGGTGACCACGGAAATTCCGACGAGCATTGAAATTCGCGCGCCGTACAAAACGCGCGCGAAAACATCGCGGCCGAGTTCGTCGGTGCCCATCCAATGCCCCGCTCCGGGCCCTTGCAAACGCGCCGGAAGATTTTGTGCGGCGGGACCATTCGGTGCGACCCACGGAGCGAAAAGCGCGAGCAGAACGAGCATCACGGCGAGGAAGAGTCCTGCGCGGCCGAGTCCGCTGCGGCGGAGAAATTCTGTGGCGGAATTTGCGCGGGCGCTCATGAGACGCGAATCCTGGGATCGATTAGCGAATAGACTACGTCCGTCATCAAATTTACTACTACATAGGAAAGCGCGATCACGAGGATGCAGCCTTGCAGGAGAGGATAATCGCGCGATTGAATTGCCTGTACCGTGAGACGTCCAATGCCCGGCCAAGAAAAAATTGATTCAGTGACAATTGTTCCAGCCAACAGTGTGCCGAATTGCAGTCCGAGAATGGTGATGATCGGAACAAGCGCGTTCGGAAATGCGTGGCGATACAGGACGGAGCGTTCGGATAATCCTTTGGCGCGCGCGGTGCGAACGTAATCACTGCCGAGTTCTTCGATCATCGAGCCGCGAACCATACGCGTGAGAATGGCCGCTAGCGCCGCGCCCAAAGTTGCGGCCGGCAAAATTAGATGAGAAATTCGGCCGCGTCCTGAAACGGGCAGCCAGCCGAGCGTGATTGAAAATAAAAGTATCAGCACCGGGCCGAGGGCAAAATTCGGGACGGAGAGTCCAAGCAAAGTGAGGACGCCGATGGCGTGATCGCGGCCTTTGCCGCGATTGCGCGCGGCGGAAACTCCGGCGGGAATTGCGATTGCCGCGCAGACGAACATTGC
>DATBYL010000358.1:0-3224 GCA_036513735.1 Candidatus Acidiferrales bacterium | reverse complement strand
CCCCAAAGAAAATTGGGGCGCTTGGAGAAAACTGGCGGACGTGAAAAAAGATTGGGTTCAGCCGAACGAATCCATCAGCTTGTTGATCGTGCGGTTCAAATCCTTGTCGCTGCGGCGCAACGCATCGATCTTGTTGATCGAATGAAGCACCGTGGTGTGATGCTTGCCGCCGAACTGGCGCCCGATTTCCGGTAGCGATGCGGAGGTGAGCTGCTTCACCAGATACATGGCCACCTGGCGCGGAAATGCGATTGCTTTCGTGTTGCTGCGAACTTTCAGGTCCGCGTCGCGCAAGCCGTACTGTTCGCCGACGCGCTTCTGGATAAGCTCAATCGTGACTTTCTTTTCTTGAGTGGCGATGATGTTCCGCAGCACTTGCTGCGCGGTGCTCAGGTTCAGTGCGGCGCTGGTGAGCGACGCATAGGCCAGTAGACGCGTCAGCGCGCCTTCCAACTCGCGCACGTTGCTCTTAATGCTGCGCGCTATAAACTCGGCCACTTCGTCGGGAACCTGCACACGTTCCGATTCGGCTTTCTTCTGCAAGATCGCGATCTTTGTTTCAAGATCAGGCGGTTGAATATCGGCGATTAATCCCCATTCAAAACGCGAACGCAACCGTTCTTCAATCGCAGAAATTTCTTTCGGCGGGCAATCGGAAGAGAGCACGATTTGCTTACGCACTTCGTAGAGCGCATTGAAGGTGTGGAAGAATTCTTCGACGGTGCGTTCCTTGCCGGCGATGAATTGAATGTCGTCCACCAGCAGCACATCCACATTGCGGTAGCGATCGCGGAAACTAATCATGCGATCGAAGCGCAGAGAGGTGATTACTTCATTCGTGAATTTTTCCGCGCTCACATAAGTGAGCCGCAACGACGGATTGCGCTTCTTGATGGTGTGCCCGATGGCGTGCATCAAGTGGGTCTTACCCATACCTACGCCGCCATAAAGATAAAGCGGGTTGTAAGCCTTCGAGGGATTTTCCGCAACGGCCAGCGAAGCGGCGTGCGCGAATTGATTGGAATTTCCGACCACGAAACTATCGAAGGTGTATCGCGGATTCAGTTGATGATCGACGGCGTCAAAATCCAGCCGCGATTGCCGAACCAAAGGTGATGGCGGTGGCGGCGCTTCCGGCTCATCGCACAAAAATTCCACGCGCGTTTCCGCCATGCCGACTTCGCTGAGCACTGCTTCCAGAAGCGAGCCGTAAGTCTCAGACAATTTCTTGCGGAACATGCGGTTCGGCACTTTGACGAGCAGTTTGCCGTTTTCCACGCCCTGTTGACGGGTGGGCCTGAACCAAGTGGTGAAGCTGTGCGGGTTCACCCGCCGCTCCATGTGCTGGAGGATCTTATCCCAGGAATTCGATAGCGCTGCTGCGGTTGCCAATGAGTTGCCCAAGCCCTTCTGAAAAACGAAAAGTCCAGCCACGGGTTTTATCCACGCCTGTGGATATCCTGTGGAAGCTGCTAAATGCGAACTTTTAGTGATTCGCCGTGGAAAAGAACGCTACCACTACTCCCGCCGCCCCTCAGAGCCCTGTATCGGATACCACTCCGATCTCTGGAAGGCCCTGTGTTACCCAGCGCGCGTCCTGAAAACGCTGGCGGCCTGAATCTCACTTCCCTTGCTAAGATTTTTTGCGCGTCACCACCTGCGCCAGAACCTTGGTGGTGAGAAGCGTGTGCGTGATTCTCCACAAATAAGTGTATGGGGGCAAGAGGAAATAAAATTTAAGGCGGGACGACTCCCACAGGCTTTGCACAGCATTTCCACAGCGCAACTTTCCCGCATGAACAGAGGCTAAAACTGTTTTGAAGTGGACGCGTACGGCGGAATCAGTTTATCGGGCCGCGGAAATTCGTAAATTCCCAAAGGATCGGCGGTGATGACGAGGCGTTCCGGCTCAACCATAATTGAATTCATAATCAGGCGGCCGCCTTCCGGAGTGTACAGGCGATATTCGGCGAGCGGGAGCCCATCTTTTTCAAACAACATAATTTCATTTCCGAATCCGAGCCAAACTCTTTCATTTGTCGAGTCCACCGCTATGCAGGAAACGGTGGGCTTCAGTTCGGGCACGTTACCTGTTTCTGTTTCGCGTTTAATTTCGCGGCGAGCGGCTTGTGCGGCGGGCGCGAATTCCGTTGTCGTCAACGAAATATCCAATTGCGCGTAGCCGGCGCGATCGTATTTGCGAAATGTCGGCTCGGGGAAATAATTGAAAGCGAAATAAATATTGTTGGCGCTGTCCGCGGTAAGGTGGCCGACGTTCAGAAAATGATTGAAGGTGTGATTCTCGGTGAACTCGACTTGATCTCCTACCGATCGCAGCTCACGGCCGCGCGAGTCAAACACAGTGATCAAGTGATTCGAGTTCGCGCTTGCGGCGACGATTTCTCCGCTGGGCAGCACGGCGATTCCCGTGGGCGCCTGGAAAGAAATATTCAGCAGCGAAGATCCATCCGGCGAAAAAATCCGCAGAATATTTGCGGCGCGATCGGCGACGTACACACGGCCCGTGGAATCAACATCAAACGCTACGCCATAAACGAGCTGAGGCGCGCCACGATAATCTTTTGTTGGAGGCGGAGGAATTTCTTTCAGTTTCTCTTGGTCATCGCCGAAGACCAGCACGCTGCGGCCGACGAGAACGTAATAATGACCCGCTGGGCCACGCTTGATACTCCAAACGCCCGCGCCGATTTCGGGATACAGGCGCTTGGCGGCGGTGATGTCCTGGTCTGTAATTTGCTGCGCCGGTGCAACTGCCGACGCAAGCGCGAGAAGAAGCGCGGCAGTGAGCCATCGAAAGATTCCAGAACGTGCGTGCATGGCGGAAATATTATCCATAGCAAGAGATGATGAATTCGGCTGCGGGGATGCCAGCCGGATTTTCTAAGGAACACGAACGCGAGTGATTGAGCGCGCGCGTCCGGTGGCGTCGTCAATATCCGCAATTATTCCATTGATGCGGACGTCGCCGATGGCCACTTCAAATTTTGCGGGCATGGAATCCAGAAAACGTTTCACCATTGCGCCGCGATCCATGCCGATTACGGATTCGTGCGGACCGGTCATGCCGACGTCGGTAATGAATGCTGTGCCGTTCGGAAGAACGCGCTCGTCGGCAGTGGCGACGTGAGTGTGAGTTCCGACGACGACCGACACGCGGCCATCCAGATACCAACCCATCGCCTGTTTTTCGCTGGTGGCTTCGG
>DATBYL010000357.1:0-5843 GCA_036513735.1 Candidatus Acidiferrales bacterium | reverse complement strand
CGCCACTTCATGTCCCAAAATTTGCGGAGGCTTCACAAATCCGTGATGAATTTTCTTAATATCGGTGCCGCAAATCCCGCACGCCGCCACGCGAATCAAAACTTCGCCTTCGCCAATTTCAGGCACCGGCACATCCTCCACAATCACATTATCTTTCCCGCGATATACTGCCGCCCGCATGGTTTTCGCGTCAGGTGCAATTGCCGATGAATCGAATTGAGTGCCTGTCTGAGTCATGTCTACGATATTGATGCCGCGCTCCTGGATAAGACTACATCCTGTTCAGAAATCAGCGCCGGAATAAGTCGCTCAAAGAAATCAGCAAGAATCTCTGCCGACTTGCGCGCCTGCCGTACCACACGCGACAGCCTAAATACTCCCAGCGGGTGCTTTGCCAATTGCCAAAGCGCCTTCGACACACTGGGCCAGCCTTCGTCGTTCACGAATCGAGCGAAATCATACGGCATATCTTCGTCGCAAGCGTCACTCACAACACGAATTGCAGCTACCGGAATGCCTCGACTGGTGGCCGCACTGACGATCTGAAAACTCTCCATTTCGACCGCATCGGCGAAGCCAATCATGCACTGCTTTTCGCTGGCTTGCCTTATAAAGTGCCCGGACGTCAGAAAATATCCTACGCGCTTCGCCCCGTGAGTACACGCCAGTTCAACAAGCGTCGGATCTAGATTCTTGCATCGCCAAAGTCTTGAGGCGCGGACATGCTCGGCAACCAAAACTTCGCCGACCTTATTTTCCGGCTTCGTCGAACCCGCGAGTCCGGACGTGATGCAAATATCCGGCACCCAGTCATCAAGAAGCGCGTTGATGGTACGTTTTGCCGCCTCGTCGCCCATCCCTGTAAGCACAACTCGGAGATCTGTCGAGCCTATCGCATCAGCATATACAGGATATTCCGATGTGCGATGGCTGCGATAAGGCGATTTACGCTGGGCAGCGGACTTGGAAAACGCTCTGCGTTTAAGCCACGGCGCAAATTCCGCATCCACCGCAAACGTGACAAGTATCTTCACAAATTCTACGCCACCCGCGCCGCAAGCTTCGCCGCACTCCGATTCCCCAAATACCCATTCGCCTCATACCACCGCACAGCCCGTTCCATTGCTGCTTCCACAGGCCCAGCCATAAATCCCAATTCGCGCTGCGCTTTGCTGCAATCCACAAACATCATGTGCGCCGCAATTTTCACGCCTTCAATTTGAATCTGCGGTTCGCGTCCACGCAAACGCGAAAACGCCGTGTCCGCATACGCCGCTGCTAACGCCACAAAATGCGGAATCTTCATCCTCGGCGCGCGCTTCCCCGTAATTCGCGCCAATGCATCCAGCACTTGCTTCAACGTCAAATTTTCCGCACCAATTAAATACCGTTCGCCAATTTTTCCTTTATCCGCAACGAGCAAATGTCCGGCCGCCGCATCTTCCACTGCCACAAAATTCAATCCCGTTTGCACATATCCCGGCATTTTGTCCGTCAGAAAATCCACAATTATTTTCCCCGTCGGAGTCGGCTTCCAATCGCCCGGCCCCACCGGAGTCGTCGGCATCACAATCACCGCCGGAAATCCTTCGCGCGCCGCCGTGCGCACTTCGTTTTCCGCCATCCACTTTGACCGTTTGTAGTGCCCGATCATTTCGTCCAGCGCAGATTCCGTCGCCTCGCTCGGCAATTCAGGACGGTCCACGGCCACCGTCGCAACCGTACTCGTATAAATGAACCGGGAAACGCCAGCGCGCCGCGCCGCATCCAGCAAATTCTTCGTGCCTGCCACATTCGATGCGTAGATCTCGTTTATGTCACGCGCCCATAGCCGATAATCCGCTGCGACGTGAAACACACTGTCAACGCCCTCGACCGCGCGATCCAATGACGCCGGATCGCGCAGATCTCCTTCCACAATTTCTACGGGAATTTCCGCCAGGGCCCGGCGATCGTTTTGCGGCCGCGCCAATACACGAACTCGCTCGCCACGCGCCGCCAATTGACGCGCAACGTGGCTTCCGAGAAATCCGGTGGCGCCAGTGACCAGCGAGGTCATGCTACGGTCGAAACGTCTTGCTTGAACAACTCAGGGAGCTCTCAGCGTGCGATCTTGCGATCCAAGTTCGCTTGCCGGAATAAAATTACTCGTCGGACGCGCCGCGCCACTTCCCTCCGCGGCGCCATTTCCGCCGTTATCATGCCAATTTCCGCCGGCATTTTCGCCGATAAATCTCTTCCCGCCCATCTTGCCATTGATCTGCCACTTCAACATTTTCCACGTGTCGCCCAACTTCGGCTTCGCGCCCAGCACCGGCGTCGTTTCAAATCCAACGTGCACCATGCAATCCGCGCAGCGCGGATCATTTCCCGGCCCATATTTCGACCAGTCCGTATTCTCAACCAAATCCTTATACGATTCGTGATGCTCGTCCGTAATTAAATAGCACGGGCCCTTCCATCCGCGCGGATTGTAAGTCGGCGTGCCCCATGCCGTGCAATCCAATTCGCGTTCGCCTTTAAGAAAATCCAAATAAATCGGCGACACCATCAAATTGTGTTTGCCAAGCAGCCCAACCGCATCGCGGAATTTATCCCGAATATCTTCGCGGGACATGAAAATATCTTTCGTCGCCACAGACGAATAGCTGTATGCCGGCGAAAGCATGTATCCGTCCACGCCAAGCTCATCCAGATACGAATACAGTTCCGAAATCTCATTCAAATCCGTTTCTTTGTAAATCGTGGTGTTGGAGCACACCAAAAATCCCGCCGCCTTCGCCGCTTTAATTCCGTCAATCGCGTCGCGGAATACTCCATCGCGCTCCACGCACAAATCGTGCGTCCGTTCCATTCCATCCAGATGGACGTTCCAGAAGAAGCTCGACGACGGTTTAAACTCATGCAGGCGCTTGCGAATAAACATTCCATTCGTGCACAAAATAATGTGCTTGCCGCGATCCAAAATCTCTTTCGTCAGCTGGCCAATTTCCGGATATATCATCGGCTCGCCGCCGCAAATCGAAACAATCGGCGATCCGCAATCGTCCACCGCCGCCAGACATTCCGCCACCGTCAGCGACTCATTGATCGTCGACTTATATTCGCGAATGCGCCCGCAACCTGTGCACGTTAAATTGCAAGCGTGCAGCGGTTCCAACATCAGCACCATCGGGAATTTTTTCTGCCCGTGAATTTTCTTGCCGGCAATATAACCGGCCATCTTCGCGGACATCTTTAGCGGATAACGCATTCGTCCCCCAAACTTTATCCAAAAAATCTAATTGCTGCGGGTGCGAAATTCAGCAGCGTCTAACTCCACGGAGTGGTACTCGCTCCGCCCTTCAAGCATATTCCGATATCGTCCCAGCGCATACACCGGAAACGAATTCCTGTACAAATGATACTTCAAATAAAACACGCGCGGAAATCCAGTGCCAGTTGGCTCGTCTTCATCCCACGATCCATCCGCATTTTGCCGCGTCAGCAAGAATTCAATCGCACGCTCGACGCACGGCTCTTTCAAATCGCCCGCCGCCATTAATCCAATCAGCGCCCACGCGGTCTGCGAAGGTGTGCTCACGCCCACCGATTTCTTCGATTCATCATCGTACGACGCGCACGACTCGCCAAATCCGCCGTCTGATTGCTGCACCGAGCGCAGCCAATCCGCCGCGCGACGCGCAATATCTCGCGCCGACAATCCCGCCGCTTCCAGCGCTCGCAAAACTCCGCCTGTTCCGTAAAGATAATTCACGCCCCATCGTCCGTACCACGATCCATCCGCTTTCTGATCGTGCTTCAAAAATTCCACACCGCGTTTCATCGCCGGATGATCGCTCGGAATTCCCAATCGCGCCAACGATTCCATCACGCGCGCCGTAACATCGGCCGTCGAAGGATCGATCATCGCGTTGTGATCCGCAAAAGGAATGCGCGTCAGAAAATGTTTGCTGTTGTCGCGGTCAAACGCGCCCCAGCCGCCATCCTTATTCTGCATGCTCAACAGCCAGCTCACGCCGCGGCGAACCGCTTCATGCATTCGCGCGCGATCCGGAAAATCCACGCGCTGTAATGCAATCAACACGAATCCCGTGTCGTCCACATCCGGATACCAATCATTCCGGAATTCAAACGCCCAGCCGCCCGGCTCCGCATCGCGATTCTTAATCTGCCAATCGCCGCCATTTGTAATTTGTTTATGCAGCAGCCAGTCCGCAGCTTTCACCATCGCCGGATGATTCGGCGGCAATCCCGCTTCCGCCAGCGCCGTCAACGCAATCGCCGTATCCCACACCGGAGAAACACACGGCTGAATGCGAATCGTATCGTCTTCTTCAATTTCCAATTTTCCGAATTCCGCAATCTCTCGCGCGGCAATCGGCTCGTCCAACGTGTGCCCCGTCGCCATCAGCACAAATGTCGAGTTCATGAATCCCGGAAATATTGCCGCCAATCCTTCCGAGTGCTCCATGTGATCCAACATCCACTCTTTCGCCTGATTCAGCGCGCGCTTCCGCAAAGGTTTCCACGGCAACCGATCGTAAATCTTGTAAGCTCGGTCCGCCATCAGGAAAAAATTCCGCCACGAAACCAATTGCTTGTCCCAATCAAACGCAACCGCTTTCCGTCCGGGCGTCACGAAAAGTTCGTTGACGCTCACATCCATCGGCAGCGTCCATCGCGGCTTAATCGCGTAAAGAATCGACATCGGCACAAGAAATCCGCGCGTCCACGATGACATTTCGTAGATATTGAAGTTGAACCAGTTCGGAAACAGCATCAGTTCGGGAGGAATCGCCGGTGTCATTTCCCAACCCAATGCTCCGACCAGCGCCATGTTGAATCGGACGTAGGAATTCGTCCATTCCAGTCCGCCCATCTTGTGAGCAGCTTCCTTCGCGCGAACCATGTGCGGCGCATCAATCGAATCGCCCGCAATTTTCAGCGCGAAATACGCCTTCACCGTCGCATTCAAATTCGATGGCCCATCAAAATACGTATTCCATCCGCCATCCGCCAATTGCCGTTGACGCACATATCTCGCCAGCTTCGCGATTCGCTCCGGCTCAGCTCTGCCCAGCACGTTCAGGTAATAGATGTAATCCGACTCCAGCGTCGTATCCGCTTCCAACTCGCCGATCCAATAGCCTTCTTCAGCCTGCAGAGAGAGCAAATGCTGAGCGCCGCGCTCGATCACCTGCGCTAGCCTTTCGGCCATCGTAGCAGGCGTAACCGCACGCGCGGCGGCTTGCGCTCCGCTTTCCCATTCCAATCTGGTTCCAGCTGCCATAGTCGTTTGGTGTCTCACGCCAATCGGAGCCCGACTTCCTGCACCGTTAGAGGCCTCAAAAAGCGCACAGGTTGTCCCCAACTCCTCAATTCACTTGAACTTGCAGACCTTCGGGAAATTAAATTCCCTTCCTAAAATGCCGGATGCACGCGTCTTGCCCTGGGGATGGCCTTCCTACTGATTTTGGTATTATCGGTGCAATCTGCGTCTCGGTCAACAAATAACTGCCAGTACTGTACCAGTTTCCCGAATTGCAACTATTCGGGTGCCACATCAACTTGGGCTTTTGCATCTATCTTCATGGCCTCCTCCAGCCGACGCACCCTCTTCGCCAGTTCCGGCAGTCGTCCCATCACCGCATTGATCTCCTTCGCCTTATCCAGCGGACGCGCCGGCGCTCCAAACATGATCGTTCCAGCGTGAATCACTTTTCCTGCCGCAACGCCGGACTTCGGCGCCAGTTGTGCTCCATCCTCAATCCTTCCGTGCCCCGCGATTCCCACTTGTCCGCCCAACATCACATTGCGTCCTATATAGGACGAGCCTGCCA
>DATBYL010000356.1:0-16650 GCA_036513735.1 Candidatus Acidiferrales bacterium | reverse complement strand
CCCGAACCAGTTGGCGCGCAAATCAACGTAGTTCTTTCCGCCAGAATGTGCGGCCAGCCCTGCTCCTGTGGTTCCGTGGGCGTGCCGAATTTCTTCACGAACCACTCCCGAACGAGCGGATGCGCCCATTCAAGGCTGGCTGGAGACAGTGGCGGAATTGCCGTTTGATTCATAAGGGTCCAACGGGAAACAACGCGCGGGCGACGAATGCGCATCTCTATTTTGCTGGAATTTCAATTCAGAATCAAAGCGGACGTACTAAAGACGATTCGTTCGGCGCGTAACGCAGCACTCTCAAACTCGGAACTCCCGCCGGCAAACTTCGCAGCAAATAAACAAACGGCCGCGCGCCTTCAATCCGCGCGGCCGATTCGATTCTGTAATACCGCTCATTGAATAGGATCATCCGAGCCGCATCCCAATCTTTTTTCGCTCTCGATGATTCAATCTTCAATTGCCAATCTTCGCGCGCTTCATCAACGGTCACCAAATCGTTCACGTTGGGATGCCGCAACATCCACGCGCTGCGCCAGCCGACCACACCGGCTTCTGCTACAAGCTCAAGCAAAACAGTTCCAGCCGTATCGCCGTTGAACACTGCTATTGCTGTTCGCCATGCGCCGTCGGCCAAAAAATACATCCCGATCCAAAGAAGAAGATTCGTGGTGACAGGCAAAAATCCCCACGCGCAGAAAAAATTGATGGCGAGAATGCACTCGAAGCCACCGGAAAGCATCGTCCCGGTGGACCAGTTCGCGTAACGGTCTCCGAACCTGCCAACTCGCCAGCGCGCGGGCACCAGCGAAAGAATGGGGCCGTAGAAAATCGTCCATCGCGTGTATTCGGCAATTTTCCCGATTAGCGTGCTCATCAAAATGAGTATACCGGCTGATTCAGTCCTCAAATTATTTACGAAAGCGAAATTGTCTATTTGACGAACAGACGCGTTTTCGCGCTGCTTGTGATTCCGGCGGATCGCCGCGGCGTTTGTCATTTCAGAGCATTCTAACTGTGTTATCGTCCGTGACGGTTTTCGCCGCTCTTTTACGCAATGCAGAGTGAATGCGAAAACTCGAATCTCCTTGTAGCTCGCCAGGATGCGGTTCAGGCGAGCGGAAACTCGAGGGTCAACATGGCCGATATTGAAGAATTGCACGAACGCGCGGAACAAGCGGCGGGCGATAAGCGGCTCGCTTCAGTTACCGTCAGCATGGCAATTTTGGCTGTTTTTGTGGCGGCCGTTTCTCTGATGGGAGAACGCATTCACGCCAACGAAGTCCTGGCGCAAACAAAGGCAGCCGACCAATGGGCGCAGTATCAGGCGAAAGTAATTCGCGAAAGAAGCTACGAAGTATTTTTGGACCAGTTGGATGTTTTTGCCGTGCAGGATCCGTCCCACGCGGCGCAGGTAAAAGCAAAATACAAAAGCGAAATTGACCGGTACACTAGCGAAACCAAGGACATTTCAAATCAGGCGACCTCCACCGAATCCAACGTGGCCGTATTGGATCGCCGCTCGAACTGGTTTGATTTCGCTGACGTGTTGCTCGAAGCGAGCCTGGTGATTTGCTCGATCACTCTGTTGACGCAGAAACGCGGCTATTGGTATTTCGGTTTGCTCGGCGCTACAGCGGGAATGGTTGTTGCGGTCGTGGGGTTATTTATTCGATGAAAGTCTTTTGAGTTTGTCTAGGTTCGATTTTGTACGTTGAACTTCGTTGATCCGATTGACGTTTGCATAAGGGGTTGACCTATGCGTGTTCCGTTTCTCGCCAGCGTATTTTCCGCGTGTGTTGTTGCGTTATGCCTCGCTCCACCGAATTATTCTCAAACTCAGCAGGACGCAGCGCCGCCGAAGCAAGCGTCACCCGCGCCGGCTGCGCAGGATGATAAGGTCGACGCGATTCGTCTTCTTTACACCGGCAAAACTTTCGGATATTTCCGCATTCCGGATTGGCAGGGACCTTCAGCGCTCGGCGACGGTTGCAAAGATCCCTCGAAGCAAAAAGATAAGAGTGACGCCGCGGCGGAATTTGAAGAATTGTTGAAAACACAATTTCAAATTGACAAAACGAAAGGCGCAATTCTTGTTGGTACCGGAGATAATTTTGCGCCGGAAATCGAAGCACGCGATTTTTGCGAACCCCCCGCTGGTCAGCCTGGCGCAGGCAAAAATTATCAGCGTGTCGGAAAAGAACTTTTCGATTGGGATGCGAATTCAAAGCAGTGGATTCGATCCGACGCGCATACACAGAACAACGCAGTGCCGACAAACGGCCTCTTTATGATTCCAACGGACAACGTCGCCAATTTTTTTATTAAAGAAGGATATGCGGCGCTGGTTCCGGGAAAACAGGATTTTTATTTCGGCCCAGAACGCATTCGCGAGTTGGCCAGATTCATGGCCACGCAACCAATTCCAGGGACGACAGGCACTCTGCACAACGCCGGACAAGGCGTTCAAATGCTCGGCGCGAACATCGTGATTGAAACTACATGGATCACTTCGCATCAGCCGTTGCCCGATAGCGAAAATCCTCCGTGGTTTATTCCCAGATTTCCGGAGGCTTCCGATTTGATCGGTCCGACAGACGCTGCTGGCGCGGAAATTAGATTGTCGGGACTTTCCGATGGCGCGAAAGTTTTTCCGTGGGTCCGAGGAGTTTCTCTTGAACTCTCTGGTGGAAATGCCACGAGCAAACTGCTGCCGATTATTAATTCCACAAAATTTTATTTGTGCGGCGTAAATCCTGACACACCCGGCGAGCCAAATTCGATTCCGAAGCCGGTGCAACAAGGCCCGTGCACGGTGTTGCAAGGAAAGCCAGGCGAAAAATCCGGCCAATTGACTTTGGATTTCCCGTGGATTGACGCGCAGCATTTCTACACATTGCATGCTGGCATGAATTACGGACTTTGCGCTGTCACCGCGAATGCGCAAGTTAAAACCGCGGATAGCGCTGCAACTTTCTGCGTGCGATTTTCCGTTTACACTCCTTTCTTTCAGTCATCGGGAGACATCGGCGGGCAGAAATGCACAGATCTGCAAAATCCCTCGTGCTATCGCGATCCTGATCCCTACGTTTTAATTGAAACAAAGGATGAAAATGGAATTCCGGAAGACGTCGCAATTTTCGGTGTCGTCGATCCGCAAATTGGCTCGAACGTTGGCTTGCTGAACTTCGCCTGGGCTAATACGGCAAGCCGAAATTTTAAAACAGAAACTACGATTCAAGATCCGGCGGAAGCGATGAAGCAAATGCTGGATTCATTCAGCCGCAGGTTTGACGAAAACGGGTACACAAAGGAAATCGCGGCCGGCAAAAGACGTTTGATCAAAGTTCTGCTGGCGCAAATGAATTCTGAAACCGCGCAAATTTTGGGCACGCGATTGAAACAATTTCAAGTTGTCGTAAGCGCGTCCGATCCGGAAATGGCCACGGTGGGCGACACTATCAATTCAAGTTGGGATACGCCGAAAGCCGGTTCAGTGCGTCATCCGATGATGATTGCAATTCCGGAACCTTACATCGTCGGCAGCCGCAATCCTCAAGCGGTTGCGGATATCGGCAGGCTGGACATCACAATTTCCGCGGACGTGATTCCGAAGTGGACTCTCGTTTCCGAACACATGGAACCGGGAAAATCACCCGACAAAAAAACTTCGTCCGATAACGCTATCGCATTTTGGAAGGCCGTTGCCGCCGCGCTGAAAAAAGATTGCCGTCAGGATGGATTCGATTCCGAAAGCCAGGCGAATCAAATTCAGACGCTAACGCTTTGCGAAATGCAAAAGGAAACTCACGCGGACGTCGCGCTTCTGCAGAAGCGCGATTTTTTCGCCGAACTTCCCGACGGTTCAGGCGATATTCCCGATCTAAATTCAAAACAGCCGGATGAGATTTTGCAGCAACTTCTGGACCGCATCGTATGGAAAGGCGATTTCCTGAATTTACTTTACGTTCCGGGAAGCGCTTTGCAACAGGCGCTGAAACAATCCAAAGCATTTGACGCCGCGGACAAATCAAATTTGAGCGTCGGCGAAAATAAAAATCGCGGACTCGTCACCGTCGGAATTACTTTTGACGCGGCGCACGGCGAATATCTTATTGACGGAATCCAGCTTAATCCCAACAAACTTTATTCCGTTGCCACCAGCGATTACATCGGCGGCGGAGACACCGGATTTCCCGATCTTGCCGCTGCGCAAATAAGGCCGGCGAAAGTGCCATCCGATTTTGATAAGCAGCTTGTGACGATCAGCGGCGCAGTCTGCCGCGGAATTACGGGCGAATCATGGAACGCGCACTGCATCGGGCCAATTCTTCGCGATACTTATCTGGACGAAATTGCGGAGCAGCCGACGAATACGGCACCGAGTTACACGCCAAAGGAAGTTTTATGGACGTGGACAATTTTTCATCATCCGCGCGAAGTTCCCGGGAAGCAGAAAGAAAAACCGCCGACGCTTCAAAATAAAATGGATCAGTTCGTTGAGTACCGGCCGCTTCTGGATTTCCAATTAATCAAGGCAACTTTTGGAGTTACGACTTTGGGCCATAACGGATCGGATGCGCAGATTGACGCAAATTTTGGCGGGATCACAACTCCTGGAGTGAACTCGCACCGATTTACAAATTGGGCGAGCGATTTTCAGGCGCAATTGACGCGTAACTGGAAACACTTTCAATTGTTCGCGAGTCCTTCGTATACATTTAACGTTCAATACAAAGGACAATCGAACGCTTCCCGCCAGATCAACCAGATCGCAAATTTGGGAATGTTTGATCTTGGCGCAGCGCGTTTGTGGCTTGAGCGCGGACCGGAACATCTTGATTTAGTTTTCACCACACATTTTGAAACGCCGCTGGAAGAAACCGCGACGGCGTTCACGCTGAAATCCACTCCTGTGGCGACGCTACAATTTAATCAACCGCGCAGTTACACGACTTTAGTTCGAGGCGGAGTTCGCTGGCAGCGCCGCACGAGTTCGATTGAATTTGGGCCGGAAGGCGGACATCAATGGGATGCGCTGCAGGGATTTAATTTTTCTACGAACGGAAGCATCACAGCAACTTGTTTGGCGCTTTCGGATATTAGCTTTTCGACGTGCGTAGCGAACGACAGCAATCCGAAATTAACAATTCCACCAACGATTACGGCGAATTCGGTTGTGTCAACGCTTCAATCGGGGAAGGACCACGCCGGACTTTATTGGAAAATCTATTTGAATGTGCCGGTTTATAACAAGGTCAGTTACAGTTTTACTGACACGGGCGATTGGTTTCTGGTGAATTTTGGAACGGAAAGCACGACCGACACGCGATTCCGAGATCTGGAACAGCACCAGATTAAATTTAATATTTTCCCGAGTCTTTCGATAGGGCCGGAGCTGGATCTTTTGTTTTACGAGAATAAATCATCGGGACCTTTGAAGGGAGCGTTCCTCCGGCAGGACCAAATTTTGATGAAGGCGCAATTCGGGTTTGACTTATTTAACCTGCGGAAGAAACTGAATCAGATCCAGTACGCGCCGGCGTCGAAATCGCAGTAGTGGTTACAAAAAATAACCAACATGCACTATAATGCAGTTTTTGTGGCGAAAGACCGGAAAAGTGCATTATAGTGCACTTTTTGGAGTGGAAAAAAGACGGGGAAAGCTCTAAACGCAGAGACGCAGAGGGCGCAGAGAAAAGAAACACACCAAAAGCCAAGGAAAAAGCAGGTCCCTCGGAGCTCGGGATGACACCGTGTGCGGGTGGGCGAGCGATTTTGAAAAGTTTGAGACAATTCCGAAGTTTCGATTCCGAGAAGTTCCGTTCCGCTAAGCCCTTTATTAGCATACACATCGCCCACAGATCGTTGTAAGTCCTTTATTAGCACACACTTCGCAAAATAGGGTGGGGGTGGGGGTGCGTGTTTTTTGAAAAATTGACTGTTGGCGGAAGAGTGCGATGCGGGCTAAGAGCAAGGAAACAAAGGGTATTCGCCGTCGGGTCATCCAAATCGCCGACGTTCTAAATTCAAACTTCGGAAAACACCATGTCGCCATCGCGGGCCGTCGCGGCTCCGCTTCGCTTCAAGTGTTCAACTCGCCGTCATACATTTTTAACATTGGACGAATAGGGTGGGGCCGCTCCATCCGCATAGTCGTTCGCAAGAATGCGATTTGGTTTTGGGATTTTCAGGAGAGATTCGATGGCGACGGGCGCGCATGTACTGGATCGAAAAGAGATTTCAACGCCGGCGAAAGTTGGGATGTGGATTTTCGGAGCGGCGCTGGTGATTGGATTTGTTTACGCGGGCCGACAATTGCTTACCGATCTGGCGGATTTTCACTCGGCGAGCATCATGCCGTATTTGTTGCTGGGATTGGCACTGCTGATCGCGCTGGGATTTGAATTTGTGAACGGATTTCACGACACGGCGAACGCCGTGGCTACGGTGATTTACACACATTCGCTGGAGCCACATGTGGCGGTGGTGTGGTCGGGAATGTGGAATTTTATTGGAGTGCTGCTTTCGAGCGGCGCGGTGGCGTTTGGAATTGTTTCGTTGCTTCCGGTGGAATTGATTTTGCAAGTGGGAGGCAAAGCGGGGTTTGCGATGGTGTTCGCGTTGCTGGTGGCGGCGATTATTTGGAATCTGGGGACGTGGTGGTTCGGATTGCCGGCGTCGAGTTCGCACACGCTGATTGGATCGATTATCGGAGTGGGAATTGCGAATCAATTGATGTCCGTGAAGTCGGGAACGAGTGGAGTGGATTGGGGACAAGCGACGAACATTGGAAAATCGCTGCTGCTTTCGCCAATTGTGGGGTTCGCGGTGGCAGGGCTTTTGCTGCTCGCAATGAAAGCGTTGATTCCGAGTAAGGCGCTTTATGCCGCGCCAGTTGGCTCGGAACCGCCTCCATTCTGGATTCGCTGCCTGCTGGTGCTGACCTGCACGGGCGTGAGTTTCTTTCACGGATCGAATGACGGACAAAAAGGAATGGGGCTAATCATGCTCATCCTGATTGGCACGGTGCCGACGGCGTACGCGGTGAATCACGCGGTGACATATTCGCAGACGCAGGATTTCGTAGCGGTTTCGACGCAGACGGCGGACATGCTGAGCCACTACATCGATCCATCGGCGGTCATGGTGGATCCGCGTGAAGATGTGACGGATTACATCCGCACGAAAAATTTTACGCCGAGGACGATGCTGGCGCTGCGGCAGCTCATCAACGGAATCGGCACGGAGTCCGCGCTTTACAAGGAATTGAAAGCGGTGCCGCAAGATAAGGTGCGGAACTTCCGGAACGATTTGTACGTGGTAAGCGAAGCGCTGCGATTGATGCAGAAGAGTCACTATCCTGTGTTTTCCGACGCCGATACAGCGATTATTGCGAATTACAAAAAGCACGTGGATAACGCGACGAAATTTATTCCCACGTGGGTGAAAGTTGCAGTGGCGCTGGCGCTGGGAATGGGAACGATGATCGGATGGAAGCGGATTGTGGTGACGGTGGGCGAAAAGATCGGCAAGGACCATTTGACGTACGCGCAGGGAGCGGCGGCTGAAATCACCGCGATGGCGACAATCGGAGCGGCGGACGGTTTCGGCTTACCTGTGAGCACGACGCATGTACTTTCCTCGGGCGTGGCGGGGACGATGGTGGCGAATCATTCCGGCTTGCAATGGGGAACGGTGCGGAATTTGGCAATGGCGTGGGTGCTGACGTTGCCGGTTTCAATGTGTTTGGCGGGCGGATTGTTCTGGTTGTTTACGAAGATGAGCATTTAGTTTCGCGAATTTGAAAGAAGGCCAAAAACATGAATGTGCCGCCAAAATTAATTTTGGTACCGACTGATTTCAGCGGTCCAGCGCAGGAAGCGCTGGACGCGGCAGCGGAGCTTGCGCTGGAGTTCGGCGCGGAATTAAGTTTGCTGCATATCGTGCCGATGATTCCCGATCTTCCAAACGCGGAAGCGTTGGTGCACGAAGGGAAATACGAAGACAAACTTCATTCAGACGCCGAAGAACGATTGCAGAAGATGGCGGAGGATCTTGCAAAGAAAGAGATTCATGCGACGGCGGAAGTTGGCACGGCGAATGACGTGCCAATGGAGATCGTGCGGTTCGCGGAAAGTGAAAACGCGGACTTGATTGTAATGGCTTCGCATGGCTTGTCGGGATGGAAGAAATTTGTGCTTGGGTCGGTGGCGGAGAAGGTGGTGCAGCAGGCGCCTTGCGCGGTTCTGATGTTGCGGCCGAAGCATGCGGAGGGGGAACAGGAGAAGGCGGCGAAGGCGTAGTTGTTTTTGGTACGGTCGCGAGACAGTTTGAGTGCGCGATTGGGGCGCACAGACATGAATGTCCATGCTACAGCTTATTCAGGCCGTTTAGGCCGGCAACTTTGTAGGCTTCGGCGAAGGTTGGGTAGTTAAAGACTGTTTCGCGGAAATAATCCATGGTGCCGCCGAGGGCCATGACGGCCTGGCCGATATGGATAATTTCGGTGGCGCTTTCACCGATGGCGTGAACGCCGAGAATTTTTCTTGTGTCGGGATGGAAGAGAATTTTTAGCATTCCGGTTTGATCGCCGACGATTTGCGCTTTGGCTAGTTCTTCGTATTTTGCGATTCCCACCTCGAACGGAATCTTCGCTTGCGTGAGAGATAATTCGGTTTCGCCGACCATGGAAATTTCGGGGATGGTGTAAATACCATAGGGAAGTTTTCCTTGCGAAGCTTGCGCGGGCGCGCCGAAAAGATGGCAGCTTGCCAGGCGGCCCTGTTCCATGGAAGTGGAGGCGAGCGACGGGAATCCGATTACGTCGCCAGCGGCGTAGATGTGAGGCACGCTAGTTTGAAAATTATTGTCTACGACAAGTTTGCCTCGGGGGCCGGAGGTGAGTCCGGCGGCTTCGAGGGCGATCAGGTCGGTGTTGGCCTGACGGCCGACGGCGTAGAGGAGCGCGTCACCGTGAATGCGTTTGCCGCTTTCGAGGTTGGCGACGACGCGGCCCTTGGCGTCGGTTTCGACGTTGATGACTTTTTCGCCGAGACGGAAAATCGCGCCCTGACGGCGCATGTGATAGCAGAGGGCTTCGGAAATTTCGTTGTCGACGAAATCGAGAACCGCGGTGCGCTGTTCGATCAGGGTGATGATTACATTGAGCGCGGAGAGCATGGAGGCGAATTCCAAACCGATTACGCCGCCGCCGACAATAATTAATTCCTTGGGAATTTCGTCCATTTGAAAAAACTGATCGCTGGCGAGGATTTGTTTTCCGTCGAAGGGAATATCGGGATGACGGGCGGGGCGAGTGCCGCAGGCGATGAGGAAATTGTGTCCGCGAACGACGTGCATTTGATCCAGCGCTTCGACTTCGAGCGTGTGAGGATCGACGAAGCGGGCGGTGCCGCTGAAAAATTCGATGTCATTGCGGCGGAGTTGATCTTTGACGACGCTGATTTCGCGTTCGGTAACTTGAGCGACGCGGACGGCGAGATCGCGAATGGAAATGCGATTGCGGACGACATAATCACTTCCATAAAAAGAACGGTGGCGAAATCCGGTGAGGTGAAGAATCGCTTCGCGCAGAGTTTTGCTGGGAACGGTGCCGCCGTGGATGCAGACGCCGCCGAGCATGTCCAAACGATCGACGACGGCGACACGCTTACCGAGTTTTGCGGCGGCGATGGCGCCTTTTTGTCCGGCGGGGCCGCTGCCGATTACGACGAGATCGTACGGCTGCAAGTTCATTGATTGCTTTCTTCAGTGCGAAGTATTTGCGCGGGATCTTCTGGCTCGGCGGATCGCGCGAGTAGAAATTCGAGAGCTGCGGAGGATTTACGGTCGAGATGATTCGCGTGAATGAAGTCTGCTGGGAAATTATTTCCGCCTTCGGCCAGATTCATGAAATGGTTTTGCACGCTGAAGTGAGTTCCGTTGGCGGTGCGCGTTCTGCGATCCAAGGCGAAAGCGCGAGCGTAGGAGCCGTCGGGCTGAAGGATTCTGGATTTCGCGGTATCGGCTAGATACGGCGCGAGGACTGAGCCATAAATTTTGCGGCAGAGAGCGGCGTCCTTCAGACGGAACATTACTTCGACGCGTTCATAGAGATTTCTAGGCATCCAATCGGCACTCCCTAGATAGACTTCCGAGCCTCCGCCGTTATTCCCATCTCCATTCCTGAAAACGAAAATACGGCTGTGCTCAAGAAAACGGCCGATGATGCTGCGTACGCGAATGCGGCTGCTGATTCCGCGCACGCCGGGGCGCAGCGCACAGGCACCGCGAACGATTAATTCGATTTGGACTCCGGCTTGGGAGGCGCGATAGAGCGCCCGAATAATATTGGGATCGAGAAGGGAATTTACTTTCGCGATGATCATGGCGGGACGTCCAGCGCGGGCGTGATCGGCTTCGCGATCGATGAGGCTGATGCAATTTTTCCCGAGATTGAGCGGAGCGACGGAGAGCGGGCCGTAGTGCGCTTGCTCGGAATACGCGGTGAGATAATTGAAAACGCGATGCACGGCTTCGGTGATTTCTTCGTCCTGCGTGAAAAGACTTAAGTCCGTGTAGGAGCGCGCGGTGGAAGGATTGTAATTTCCAGTTCCGAGATGAACGTAACGGCGAGATTTGCCGTCGGGATCGCGGCGGACGAGAAGCGCGAGCTTGCAATGAGTTTTCAATCCGACGACGCCGTGATAAACCTGCACGCCCGCTTCCTGAAGGCTGCGCGCCCATCGAATGTTGGAGGCTTCATCAAAACGCGCTTTCAATTCGACGACGACGGTGACTTCTTTGCGCGCGGCGGCAGCGATTAGAGCGCGGACAATTGGCGAATCCTCGCTGGTGCGGTAAAGAGTTTGTTTAATGCTGAGGACGTCAGGATCATTCGCAGCGCTTTCGATAAATTGGACGACGGGCAAATACGAATCGTATGGATGATGAAGAAGGACGTCGCGTTCACGCAACGCGTGAAACATTGTGGGGGCTTCGCGGCGCACGGCTAAATCGCGTGGAGTGAATGGCTGAAATTTCAGATCGGGCCGGGGAGTTTGATCGTACAAGTTGAAGAGGCGCGAAAGATTTACGGGGCCGTCCACTGGAAAAATTTGCCAGGGTTCGAGGCCAAAATTTGAGCGCAGGCGCTCGACAATTTCCGCGTTTGCTCCGGCTTCGATTTCGAGACGGACGGCGGCACCTTTGCGGCGGCGGTGGAGTTGCGTATCAACAGTATCGAGAATGCTGCGGGATTCTTCCTCACGTAAATACAAATTGCTGTTGCGCGTGACGCGGAATGGCGCGGCGGAAAGAATTTGATATCCGAGATAGAGATGATGGGCGAAGGAATGAACGATGTCGTGAAGAAATGCGAATTCGATTTTGCCGGGCGCGGCTGGGACGCGAAACAAGCGGGGAAGCGCGCGGGGAACGGTGACGACGCCGAGATAAATGTGCGAATTCGGTTTGCGTTTGCGGCGCAACAGCAATGCGACGCACAGAGCTTTATTCTGGACACGCGGAAATGGATGCGCGGGATCGACAGTGACGGGCGTGAGAAGAGGCTCAACTTTTCCGGCGTAAAATTGCGCGACGGCCTTGCGCGCTTCGGCGCCGAGTTCACTGACTTTACGGATGCGAATATTTTCTTTGCGGAGTGCGGGGAGAAGAGTTTCGCGCCAGCACGCGTATTGCTTGTCGACGAACTGGTGAATTGCGGCGGCCATGCGGGTGACGGATTCGTTGGGAGCGAGGCCGTCAGGGCCAGCTTGTCCGGTGCCGTGTTCGGCTTGCTGTAAGAGTCCGGCGAGGCGGACTTCGACGAACTCGTCCAAATTATTTGCGGTGATGGCGAGAAACTTTACGCGCTCGAGTAATGGATTTTCGGCGTCGAGAGATTCTTCGAGGACGCGCTCATTGAATTGCAGCCACGAGATATGGCGATTGAAGAAAAGGCGCGGGTCATCGAGGGATGCGCGAGTCAAGTGAGTTGCCTCTGAAGTGATGACGGTATCGCAGAGATGTTACAGGCAGGTTACGGCGCTGGCGCAGATGAATTTAGAGAACATGGGTACGAGACTCCGTTTGAGCTGCGGCGGGTGGAGCGGAAAAAATGCGGCCGAGGGACTCCTCTCCCGCAAAAGCGGGATCGGAATGACGATCAAATTCAACGGCGAATTCAAAAGCAAATTCAAAAGATCGGGCGAGGGCGCAGCAAGCAGCGCCCCTACATCGGGGCGCTACGAATTTTGAAAATTTCGGCGAGGAGGAAGAGGTCGGTGAGAAGGGAACGGAGATGGATGGAGGCGTTGAGATTGTCGATGAGCTGAGAACTGATGGAGGATTGGGCGAGGACGAGATTGATCGCGGAGAGAGAGGCCTGGGCGTCACGATCGAGGACGGCGAAATATTCGCGGTATTGAGCGGCTGGCTCGATATGGCGGAGATTTATTTCCGCGGCGCAACTTTCCGCTAGGCCGGAGATGGCTTTTGCGGCGCGGCTGAGATGTTCGCGGATTTGTCCGCCGGATTTGCTGCCTTCGTCGCTCGGTAGTCCCTGAGCGGCGTAGGCGAGCATGAATTCGTAGCAATGTTCAATTGTGTTGCAGCGTTCGGAGATATCATCCGACATCCGTTACACCTTCGATTTTCGCTTCCGAATTTTTTGTTGGAGGCGCCGACGGATCCTGGACTTGCCAGCGGGCGGGATCGTGTTCTTCGAGATAAAAATCCTTGCTCATCCATCCGTAGATCATGGACTTGGTGATGGCGCGCTTTTCGGGGCGGAGCCCAAAATAAACGTGGACCATGATTAGCGCGATGAGTCCGACACCGGCCAGGCCGTGCAGGACGTACATGAGGCCCCAGGTCATGTCACTGAATAAATAAGGATTGCGCGGAAAGAAGATCGTGCGCACGCGGAACATCATGAACACGCCGGTGATTATTGCGGACATTCCGGCGACGATGATGGCGCCGTGATAGAGCTTATTTTCCAGAGGATACTTGGCGAATTTATCGGGCGGCGGAGCGGGCTTGCCGAAAAAACGGAGGATACGGCGGCGGGCGTCGCGCACGTCAATGCGATCGGGCCAGATGGACCAGAAATCTAAAAAGAATGACGCGTGGATGATGTGGAAAATAATTGATGCGGTGAGAACGGTTCCGGCGATCCAATGATAGGTGACCCAATCGAATTGAATTCCAATTTTTGGGAGGAACGCGGTGAAGAGCAGCGTGAACATTGCGGCGGCCATCACCCAATGAAAGATGCGCGCGGTGAGCGAGTGGCGCGGGACGTGTTCTGGAATGCGCGCGGCGATTAGAGGCGAGGCGTTGTTCGCGAACACTCTGGGCTTGGCGAAATAACGGATGTAGGTGGCGTGGACCATTAGGAAAAGCAATCCGGCGATCGCGGAAACCCAAATTAAAAACCAGGCGATGTGAATTGGAACGTGCTGGCCCCAGGGACTTGTGGCCCATTCTAGGAAGTCCACGTTGCCTCCTCGACTCCTCCGATTGCGCGCTTCACTAGATTTCGCATCAGCGGAATTTTATATGCGTTGAACTGCAAGGGAATTGCGCCTTGCACGGCGAGTTTTCCAGCCATTTCACCGGTTGCGGCGTTGGCAGGCTTGCCGCGGACGGCGTCTTCCACATTTTTCAGGCGCAAGGGACGCGCGGCGGCGCCATTTACGGCGATGCGCATCCGTTCGATTACGCCATTTGAGATGACGATGGCGGCGGCGACATTTAGCAGCGGGAAATCCCAGACGTTGCGGTCGCGGACTTTCTCAAAATAAAATTTTGCGTTGGCCCAGGGGCCAGGAATGCGAATTGAAGTTAGCAAATCGCCGGGCTTCAGGATGTGAAGGCGCGTGATATCAATTTCAGGGCCGATGAAATAATCCTCGGCGTCGATGACGCGTTCGCCTTTCGGTGTTTGCAGGACGAATTTTGCGTCGAGCGCGATTAGGGCCGGCGCGGAATCGGAAGGATTCACGGCCACGCAGCGATCGGCGTGAAGAATTGCATGCTCGCGATTGCGGCCCTCCGGAGTATCGGCGTAACAAATATTTCCACCGGCGCGGTAGCATGGCCAGCCAGCGCGGTAATACCAGCAACGCGCGTCCTGCGAAACATTTCCGCCGAGTGTGCCTTGATTGCGAATTTGCGGAGAGGCGGCGAGTTCCGCGCCCTGCGCGAGCAAACCGAAACGCTGCTTCACCAGCGGAGAGTTCACAATTTCGCTGAGCGTGGTCATCGCGCCGATTTCGATGCCTTCACCATTTGCGCGAACGCCGCGAAGTTCTTCGATACCACTGAGATCCACGACAACTTTCGGTTTCTTAATGCGATCTTTGAGCCAGTCAAAACTATCGAGGCCACCGGCCATTACCCAGGCGTCGGCTCCGTGCTGCTGCAAAAGTTTTTGCGCGTCGACAACCGAGTTCGGCTGGAGAAGATCGAATGAGGGCATGACGTCTCGAATTACAGCCATCGCGTGCTCCTTTTATTTCTACGCCAAAGTTGCGCCATTCATTTCGCGCAATTAAATATGCGCGGTTAGCGGGTGTTGCATGGGACGTCCCGCTTCGAGCGATGTGAGAATCGTGTCCGCGTTTACTGGCGCGCGCTGAAACACATCGTCGCCGAGCGCGTCGGAAAGCGCGTTCAAGATTGCGGCGCATCCGCCGCCGACCGGCGGCTCGCCGACTCCGCGCGCGCCGACTGGAGTTTCCGGATCGGGAATATCCAGCGCTTCCCATTGCATGTCCACGGGAATATCCATAATTGTTGGCGGTTTGGTGTGATGGAATCGGCGCGAGACCATTATTCCGTAGTGCGGATCCATCACCCATTTCTGGCTGATGGCGTGACCAATGCCGAGCGTTGAGCGGCCAAGAATTTGTCCGCCGAGCGCGTTGGGATGAATCACGCTGCCGACGTCGGCGTAGGCGAGGAAATCCACAATGTGATAGTGGCCGGTTTCGACGTCCACTTCCACTTCGGCGAAACTTGCGACGTAAGAATGTGTGACGCCATCGCGCGGATAGGTGTCGCGCGCGGCGGCCAGGAGTCCTTGACCTGCGAGCGCGGCGATGGAAGTTTTTGTGGCTTTGTTCAGGTCGGCGGAAATTTCATGACCGTCGTAAATTCCGCCGAGTTTGATGGCGTGCTGCGAAGCTTGCGCCAAGGTCATGCCGGCGCCGCCACCCTTGCGGAAAACGCGTTCGTTTCCGAGTTCGTAGCTGTCCGGATTTCCACCCAGAACTCTCGCGGCGATTTGCTGGAGCTTACTTTTTGCGTCCATCGCAACGGCGTAGGCGGCGCGCGTCATGGCGTGAGTTGTTTGGCTTCCGCCACTTGCGCAGGTGTAGGGAAAATTGAACGAAGTGTTGCCCCACAGGACGTCACATTTTTCCCAGGGCACGCCGAGAATTTCGGCGGCAACGCGGTGAACGTCGCTGACAGATTCTGTGCCGAGATTTCCGATGCCGGAGTGGAAGCGCACGCGGCCATCGGGCATGATCAGCAACAGCCCGTCGAATCCGATGGTGCCGCCGACGTAACAGCTTACGGAAACGCCGACGCCGCGCACTTTCGAGCCGATGCGTTTCGGAGTGCGGGCTACGCGTTGCTGCCAATTAAACTTTTCGGCACCGGCGTCGAGAGCTTCCTTAATAAACGCGCTGGTGACGTGCTGGCGAACGCCCTTTGCCGACGCCGCGCCAAATTCAGCTTTGCCCTCGGGACAATTTATGCGGCGGATGGCAACTTGATCAAGTCCGAGTCTGCGCGCAGCTCTGGCGATGATTGGTTCGATGATGGTGATTCCTTGCATGCCGCCCGGAGAACTTTGCGCGCTTCGTGGAGGAGTGTTGGTCAGGACGGTCACGCCGCGCCAGCGCATCGATTGCGGCTGATACAAAAGGGAAACGATGCGGCCGGAGGATGCTGAGTCGCCTTGAGAGTCGTAAGGGCCGTTATCGCAGATCACAAACATATCGAGCGCGGTGATCCGCCCATCTTTCGCGAAGCCGACTTTCATACGGCCCTGAATTCCGACACGCGCGCGACCGATGAAACCTTCCTCTTCGCGCGAGATGCGCATCATTACCGGAGCATTCGCTTTTTTCGCGAGCAAAGCGGGAATAATCATGGAAACGCCGCCGGTGATTTTGCTGCCGAATCCGCCGCCGGTATATTCGCTGATGAAAACTATATTTTTTAGATCAATGTTCAGCCAGCGCGCGATTGCAGGCAGAGTTTGCGCGGTGCTCTGCGTGCCGGTGTGCATATATATTTTTCCGTTTTGCCAGTAGGCCATCGCGGTGCGAGTTTCCAAAGTTTGATGGCTGGTGTCGGGCGTAACGAACGATTCGTCGAGCACAAGCGCGGCATTTTTGAAACCGGCGTCAAGATCGCCGTAGGTCCATTCGTCGGGAGCCTTGCCCATGGGCAGGCGGCCCTGATTGAATTCGGCGAAATCCTGATGCGTCCATTTCAATTCCGAAACTTGCGGCGACGGCTGAATTGGCGGCGCGGGACGAATCCAAACATTTCCGTCGGTACGCGGATTTGGGCCGCCGGGGCGCAATGCTTCGAGCGGATCAATCACGAAAGGTAGGCGCTCGTAATCAATTT
>DATBYL010000355.1:0-10188 GCA_036513735.1 Candidatus Acidiferrales bacterium | reverse complement strand
TCAACCAGCAATTCAATACGCTAATCAAAGCCGGCCTTCCGATTCTGAAAGCGCTCGACTTGCTTTCCGACCGCGTTGCCGCTCCAAAACTTCGTCCCATGCTCAGCGAAGTTCGCCAGCGAGTCCGCGATGGCGCGCTGCTTTCCGAAGCGTTGGCCGCGCAGGGAAGTTTTCCGAAAGTTTACACAACCTCCGTACTGGCCGGAGAAAAAAGCGGCAATCTCTCCGGAGTTCTCGAGTACTACATCACCTATCAGCGCGTCACTACCGGACTTCGCAAAAAATTAATCGCCGCGCTGATCTATCCAATCATTTTGGTGATCGCCGCCGTTTCAATCGTCAGTTACATCGTGGCTTACGTGATTCCGCAGTTCGCGCGCTTGTATGCCGACATGAACATCTCGCTTCCCATCGCCACGCGAATTCTAATCACCGTCACCGTCGAGTTCCGCCCCTATTTATTGATGGCGCTAGCGCTACTCGTTGTGGCGGCCACTGGCATTTATTCCTGGTCTCGCACCGAAGCTGGTTCTCTGGTGATGGACCGCGTGAAGCTCAAGCTTCCTGTCCTCGGTAATATTTGGATCAAATTTCAAGTGGCGCAATTTGTGCGCACACTTTCGACTCTGCTCACCGGAGGCACTCCGCTTGTGCAAGCGCTGGATACCGGCGCGGAATCGGTCACCAGCCGTCTCGTTGGCGACGCCGTGCGCGAAGCTTCCCGGCTCGTAAAAGAAGGGCAGTCCCTGCATGCCGGAATGAAAGCCACCGGCATCGTTCCGGATCTTGCTCTCGAGATGATTGAAGTCGGCGAAGCCAGCGGCGCGTTGCCCGCCATGTTGACCAGTGTCGCGGAATTCTACGAAGAGGAAGTAAATCTGCGGCTTTCCACGCTTATTGCCATCGTCGAACCGCTAATTCTGTTGTTCATGGCCGTCGTGGTACTGTTTATATTGTTGGCGCTTTATTTACCAATTTTCAGTTTCTCGCTTGGCGCGAACCCTGGGTCATAAACTATGAGCCATGCAAATCATGTAGCCGGCGCACCAATTCTTACCGATGAAATCGGCGAACAGGAACGTTCGCGCCGTCTTGCCGAACGCTACCGCTGCACCTTCGTGGATTTACGCGAGCAGCGCATCGATCCCGAATTGTTCCGCAGCATTCCCGCGGAATTAATGTTCCGTTTCAATTTTGTGCCCATCGAATCGCGCGAAAATTCTTTGGTCATCGCCGTCGCCGATCCGGCGCAGGTGCTGCTCAGTGACGAACTCAGCCTGCTCATCGGCAAGAAACTCGTCCTCAACGTCGCCACCCCTTCTCAAATTAGCGACCTGCTAAAGCGCACCGAACAATCTCAGCGCGTTCTCGAACAAGCCACTGAAGCTTTCACTCTGCAAGTTGTCGAAGGCGAAGAAGACGAAGACACGATTTCCGCCGATCGCCTCACCAGCGAGAGCGGGATCAGCCCCGTCGTCCGCTTGGTGGACACGATTATTTTCACCGCGCTCGAGCGTCGCGCCAGTGACATCCACATCGAAGCGCGCGATATCGAAGTCGTCGTGAAATATCGTATTGACGGCGTGCTGCAGTACGCCATGACGCCCATCGCCAAAGAATGGCATTCCACAATTCTTTCCAGAATCAAAGTCATGAGCGATTTGGACATCGCCGAGCGCCGCGTTCCGCAGGACGGCCGCTTCCGCGTTCGCTATAAGAGCCGCAGCGTCGACTTCCGCGTCTCCATCATGCCCAGCATCAATGGCGAAGACGCCGTGCTTCGAGTGCTCGACAAAGAAACGCTCTCCGAGAAATTTCATAATCTGACTCTCGATGTCGTCGGCTTCGATTCTGAAGATTTGCGCAAGCTGCGCCGCTACATTCGCGAACCGTACGGCATGGTGCTCGTTACCGGACCAACCGGCTCCGGCAAAACCACCACGCTCTACGCTGCCATCAATGAAATTAAATCGGACGAAGATAAAATCATCACCATCGAGGATCCCGTCGAATATCAAGTCCGCGGCATCACGCAAATTCCGGTAAACGAAAAGAAGGGCCTCACATTCGCCCGTGGATTGCGCTCAATTCTGCGCCACGATCCCGACAAAATCATGGTCGGCGAAATTCGTGACGAAGAAACCGCGCAAATCGCCATTCAATCCGCGCTCACCGGCCACCTTGTTTTCACCACCGTCCACGCCAATAACGTTACCGACGTGATCGGCCGCTTCATCAACATGGGCGTCGAACCCTACAATTTCGTTTCCGCGTTGAACTGCATTCTCGCGCAACGATTGGTCCGCGTGGTCTGCGAACATTGCAAGAAAATGGCCAAGCCGACTGTCGAAGAAATGAAAGCTTCGGCGCTTGACCCCGCTCTCTGGTCACAAGTGCTTCTCGCGAACGGCGCGGGCTGTTTGGAATGCGCCGGCAGCGGTTATCATGGACGCGCCGCAATTTCTGAATTGCTCGATTTGACCGACAACATTCGCGAAATGATTATCAATCGCCGCCCGACATCAGAAATTAAGCGCGCCGCCAAAGATTCGGGCATGACTTTCCTGCGCGACGCCGGACTTGCCATGGTCCGCCGCGGCATAACAACTTTGAAGGAAATTAACAAGGTGACGTTCATTGAGTGAGCTGGGCGAATATCGGAAGGGAATTTACAGCAACGCGTTCGTGCGGAAAATCGCGCGGCTGTTGGACGCGATGCCGCATCCTCTCGTGGCCTGCGAAATTTCCACGCATCATGTCGCTGCCGCGCATTGGAAGCGCGGAACTTTCGGCCTCACCGATTTCGCCGTCGCCGAAATTCCCACTGGATCGGTGAAGCCCTCCGCCGTGGAAACAAATCTGGTGGATTCCGCCGCCGTGCGTCAAGCCGTTGAAAGAGTTTTCCAACAGATTGGCGTGAAAAATCAGCCGATTACTCTTTTAGTTCCCGACGAAGTCATTCGCGTTTTCGTTCTGCACTTCGATGTTTTCCCTCGCGCCGCCGCGGAAGCAATTCCCATGCTGCGCTGGCGCCTGAAGAAGAGCGTTCCGTTCGAGGCCGAAGAAACTTTGATTTCGTACATGCGCCAGGCCCCGCGCGAAGATGGCGTGGACATCGTGACCTCTCTCGCTCGCCTGCGAATCATCAAAGAATACGAAAATCTTCTCGAATCTTCGGGCGTAAGCGCCGGCGTAGTGATGAGTTCCACTCTCGCCACTATCCCTCTGCTGCACGATGATCGCCCAACAATGATGGCGCGTCTTTCCGGCACCACGCTCACCACCGTAATTGCTCGTGAAGGTGTGCTGTGCGGGTATCGTTGCACCGACCTTTCCGCCGAATTGGATACGCTCGATCCGCGTATTCTTCTCGACGAAATTTTTCCGGTGGCCACCTATTATCAGGACGCTTGGAGCGAAGGGCTAAATTCCGTGCGCCTTTCCGGTTTCGGCTCGCGCCTCGAAGAATTTCGCGCGCCTCTCGAATCGGAACTTCACTGTGAAGTTACCGGTCTTCTAAACGCGGCGAATTCCGAGGGGCGATTAAATTCCGATAATAAACGTCTCGCGGACCAGGATTTGGACACTCTGATTGGCTGGAGCATGAATCGCGGCGCTTAGCGTCCGCCACACAAAATAACAATGCGCATCCGTCTAAATCTCGCCACTTCGCCGCTTGAAAACGATCATCGCTTCGTTTTCGGCGCTGCTATCGTTGCCACAATTGGCGTCATCGCGCTCTTCGGCCTTTCCTGGAAAGCCTATAACGTGCACGCCGCGAATCAAGCGCGCCACGCCGAAATTTCGGCGATTCAAAATGAAGTGAATTCGCTCGACGAACGCCGCCAGTCTCTCGACGCATTTTTTAATCGGTCGGACATTCTGGAAGTTCGTGATCGTTCCGCTTATTTGAACGGACTGATCTCCGAGCGCAGCTTCCCGTGGACGCAGATCTTTATGGATTTCGAGGCCATCCTTCCCGAAGGCGTTCGCATTGTGAATATCAATCCGAAGCTCGTGGGGAATCGCATTGAGCTGCACATGAACGTGGGCGCCGTTTCAGATGAAGCCAGCTCGAAGTTCCTCGTCGCGCTTGAGAAGTCAAAAAACTTTTCTCACATCGCGTTGACCTCGGAAACCCGTCCGCAACGCTTGAACGATCAGGATCATGTATATCTCGATTTGACCGCCGTCTACGCGGGAAACTGAACTATGGCCGTTGGATCCAAATCCCGGAAGAACGCAATCCGAATCATTATCGGATTAATCTTGCTTGCGGATATTGCCTTGATTGGTGTGAATTGGAAGCTCTCGTCCGAGCAAGGTAATCCCGCCGACGAACTCCGCGCGCTTCGCATTCGCCGCGATTTGATGACGGCGGATATTCGCCGCGCCGAAGCCATTCGCGCTAGTCTCCCCGCCGTCCAAACCGAAACCGCGGGCTTCATGGAAAAGGATTTGCGTCCCACCGGCGCATGGTCTTCGACCATCACCGACGATCTCGGCGCGCTTGCGAAGGAATCCGGGCTGCTTCTCACGACCTCACATTTTCGAGAGAAGTCGATCGATAAGCGCGGCGTGGATGAAATCACCATCTCCGTCACCATGCAGGGCGCCTATCCCAGTCTCGTAAGTTTTATCAATGCGCTCGAACGATCCAAGAATTTTTATTTGCTCGATAGCCTTACGCTTGATACCGGCAGCGAAGGCACGTTGAAATTGAATCTTGAATTGCGGACTTACTTCCGCTCATGACCAAACGCGAACGCTCATTAGTAGGTGTCCTCGTCGTCCTGGCGATAGTGTCGGGGCTGATCTGGTATTTCAACACCCGCGACACTTCCAGTGCGTCCGCGCCAGTTTCTGTCGACGGGAATTACGTGCCAATGACTGTCGAGAATCCTTCGCTGCACCTTGAGCAGCTTGAGGCCTTGCAGCATGTGGAGTATAAGGGCAGCCATCGCAATATTTTCAGCGAAACTCCGCCGCCGCGTATTCCCACGGCAAAGGAAATTGCGGAGGCGCAAAAGAATGCGCCGCCGATAATGCCGCCTCAGCCGGCACCGCCTCCGCCCGTGCAGGTTGACGTGAAATTCTACGGCTACATTGACGATGCGCGTACCGGCGCGCGCCGCGCCTTCTTCACCGATGGCGAAAATATTTACATTGCCGGAATTGGCGACATGTTGGAGAACCGTTTGCGCGTCACAAAGATCGGAAACGATACCGTTGAACTGATGGAAGTTTCCTCATCGCGCCGCACCACAATCCCAATTGAACAGGACGCCCATCCATGACCGTGCGAAATTCCGATCACGATTCAAAACACGGCCAACGGGGCTACGCGCTCCTGATGATGATTTTTCTCGTGGCCACGATGATGACCTTCGCGGTCATGGCCACCCTCAGCGTTAAGGCGGAAGGGCAGCGCCAAAAAGAAGACGAACTCGCCTGGCGCGGCAATCAATACGTTCGTGCGATTCGCCTTTTCTACAAAAAGAATGGCCGCTTCCCGAAGACCATGGACGAATTGACGGCCTATCACACCGATCAGCCGAACTTCATCCGCAAAGCTTATAAAGATCCCATGAACAAAGCCGATGGCTCGTGGCGATTGATTTATGTCCTTCCAAATGGCCAGCTACAGGGCAGCGTGATGCACACGCAGTTGGCAGGCGCGATGCCCATCGCCGGTCCGCTTGGAGGTAATCTGCCGAGCGGAACGCCGACGACCACTGGCGTCGGCGGAATGACTCCGCCGACCACCAGTCCGACCGGAACGCAAACGCCGACTACGACGACGCCAACGACGGGAACTTCGGGCTCGTCCGATTCATCCTCCAGTGATTCAACGGTTTTCGGCGGAAGCATTATCGGAGTGGCCAGCAAAATTAAACTTCCGTCCCTCCGCGTTTACAAGCTCGGCAAATCCTATTACGAGTGGGAATTCATTTGGGATCCAACGGCAGTCTCCGGCGCTCCCGGCGGAACACTTCCCGGCACGCCCAACGGCACGCCGGCTGGCACGCAACCACCCGGCACGCCGCCACCAGCCACGCCCGGCCAGCCAGGAGGAGCCGTGGGCAGTCAGCCACAAGGCCTCGGCAATAATTAATTCACCGATTGGAAATGGATCGTAACAGGGCACGAGTTTACTCGTGCCGTTACGGAGGGACTCAGACCGGGCTTTAGCCCCTGCGCCTTCTGTTTCTTAAAATACGCGGATCCGAACGGAAACTTGTCTGCTTCTTCCACAAGGTGTGCCTTCACAGGGTTCTCGTGGATGTAGGTGCGATGTTGCCCGGCCCCGATCTTTCACAAATGGCGTTTAACGGGGCGGGAGCCTACTCGTGCCTTTGCGTGATCGAGGTTGATGGGTTTTAACCTTGCGGAGAAAATTCAATTACGGTCTCGTTTGAGGGGATTTCTTTGAAGCGGAAAACTGCACATTCGTTGTGCCCGCCGGCAGCGCCGAAGGCGAAATTCCTTGGTTCACACGCGCCGTAATTCGCCGCACATAATCCTGCGTCTCGCGGAATGGCGGAATGCCGCCATACTGAATCACTCGGTCAGGTCCAGCGTTGTAAGCGGCCAGCGCCAGTTCCACATTTCCATCGAACCGGTTGAGCATCTGCTTCAGATATGCTGCGCCCGCGTCAATATTCTGTGCGGGATCAAACGGATTCTTCACCAGCAAACGCGAAGAAGTTTGCGGCATCAATTGCATCAAACCCTGCGCATTTTTCCGCGAAACCGCGCGCGGATTAAAATTTGATTCCGCCGCCATCACATTCGCCAGCAGCAATGGATCAAGCGTGTATTTCGCGGCAGCCATGCGAATCAATTCCGCATAAGGCCCGTTCAAAGCAACAACCGGTTTCGCGGCGATGGGTTCGGGCTGGAAAATTTCTTCGGGTTCAAATCGCAAAATGTCATTTGCCGCTACGTCGACAGCGCCGCCTGCCAAATGTAGACGCACCGTCTCGCCGGAAACTTCGTATCCGGTAATGTGAAATCGCGCGCCGGAACGCATCACCGCATATTCCGCGCGCGCCGCATTCCCGGCGAAAAGGCAAATCGCTGCCAGCGCGAAAATTCGCGCAAGCGCTCGCGCCGAAAATATTCCGTCAGTAGTGAACTTCCTCATGAAATCGGTTCCAACGCATATGCGCAAATCGCCGCAGCAACTCCAGCTTCGTCATTGCTCAAAGTTTCGCGCCAGCCGCTACGCTTTAATTCGGCAACACAGTTTCCCATAACCACAGGGACGCCCGCAAATTCCAGCATTTCCTGATCGTTCAAGTTGTCGCCGATAGCCATCACTTCTTCGCGCTTATATCCCTGAAGCGCCGCCCATTCCGCCAGCGTCGCTCCCTTGGATACCGCCGGATGCACCACATCCGCCAACGCAAAATCGCGCGATTCATATTCCGTGATCGCCAGCGCAAACAGACTCGCACCGGGGATCGTCTGCAGCACCCGCGCGACGTCGCGAACCGCCGTAACTGGTCCGGTGTACATCACCTGAATCGGATCCTCAGTAAGACAAGACTCCAGCGGCGAGCAAAAGGATATAAATTCTTTGTTACGTTCGTAATATCCGCGCCGCGATTCGTTTTCCATGTCCAGATGATCGAAAATCACTTGATTCTCACGCGGCCGGTCAAAAACCACCGCCGTTCCATCTACAAAATGTTTCGTGGCCGCCAGTACATTTCGCGCCACTCGCACCGGCAGCAATTTCCGCAGCCGCGTTTCACCGTCACTCGACTTCACCAGCGCGCCATTGTTCACAACCATAGTGATCGGGCATCCCAGTTGCGCCGCGATGGGCTTCGCAAAATCAAATCGCCGCCCAGTTACCAGCGCCACTTCAATCCCGCGTCGCACCGCTTCCGTCACCGCTTCGCGGTTCGCATCGGGCAAATTCCATGCGCTATCCAGCAACGTACCGTCAATATCCAGCGCGATAAGGCGAATCGCCATACTTCAATTCTAGTCGGAACCCGCGCAGGTGGCTACTGGCCATCCGGCCAACATTGCCACCGCTGCATTCGCCAGTCTTTTAGACGCGGAAAGCGGATTGTCGTCCTGTGATAAACTTGGATCTCCCATGTCACTACAAAACTTGTCCACTCTCACTCATTTGGAATGCTCGCAGTGCCACAAAACATATCCGCACACGAAATTACAAAACCTCTGCCCGGATGACGGCAAGCCGCTCCTCGCGCGTTACGATCTCGCGAAAGCCGCAAAGACTCTCACGCGCGAAGCCCTGAAGAATCGCCCTAACGACATGTGGCGATACGCCGAAGTCCTTCCCGGCGATGACCGAGTCACTCTCGGCGAAGGCATGACGCCCGTGTTGCTGGCCGCCCGCCTCGGCAAAACGATGGGCCTCAATCACCTCTATATCAAAGACGAAGGCCTAAATCCGACCGGCTCCTTCAAAGCCCGCGGACTCGCCGTCGCCGTCACGCGCGCGAAAGCTCTCGGCGCAAAAGCGCTGGCAACTCCCACGGCAGGAAATGCCGGCGGCGCGCTGGCAGCCTACGCTGCAAAAGCAGGAATTCCGGCCGTAATCGTAATGCCCGCAGACACTCCACGCGCGAATGTTCTCGAATGCATGGCCTTCGGCGCAGACGTCCGCAAACTCGACGGACTAATTTCCGACTGCGGCAAATATGTCGGCGATAATAAGGAAAAAAATGGATGGTTTGAAGTCACCACGCTGAAAGAACCGTATCGCATCGAAGGCAAGAAAACGATGGGCTACGAATTGTGGGAACAGTTCGACGGCAAACTTCCCGACGTAATCATTTATCCCACAGGCGGCGGCGTCGGACTAATCGGTATGTGCAAAGCATTCGACGAAATGCAAACCATGGGCTGGATCGGCGCCGAACGCCCTCGCATGGTCAGCGTGCAAGCAACCGGATGCGCGCCAATCGTCGAAGCGTTCGATAAAGGCGCTCCCGCTTCAGAATTTTTCCAAAACGCCGCAACGATCGCTTCCGGGTTGCGCGTACCGAAAGCCATCGGCGACTTCATCATGCTCGCGGACATCAAAACAACGCACGGAATCGCCATCGCCGTCACCGACGATGAAATGCTTTCAACCGGCAGGGAATTGGCGCGCTTGGAAGGAATGTACGTCGCGCCGGAAGGCGCAGCCACTGTCGTTGCCGCGCAAAAACTCGCGCAGCGCGGATGGATTCGACCCGACGACGCCGTCGTTCTTTTCAACACCGGCACCGGTTACAAATATAACGAAGCGTGGGAAGCCGCGCTTAAGTCGAGTTCCTAACTCGATTTCTTACCGAGAATTTAAGGTCGCTTAGTGGACAAAACAGATGTCACAGATCGGCTTTACTATCACGATTCCTTCCTGAAGGAATTCGATGCCGAGGTAATTTCCTGTGAGCCGGATTCCGACCGCTGGCGAGTGATTCTCAATCGCACCGCCTTCTATCCCACTTCCGGCGGACAGCCACATGACACCGGCACTCTGGGCGAAGCAAAAGTTTCCGAAGTCCTCGACGAAGAAGACGGCAGCCTTATCCATTTCACCGATCGCGCCGTTCCTGTCGGTAAAATCCACGGACGCATTGATTGGGAACGCCGCTTCGATCACATCCAGCAGCACACCGGCCAGCACTTGCTCTCAGCCGCCTTCATTGAACTTTTCAAAATGCAGACGGTTTCATTTCATCTGGGCCGCGAAATTTCCACCATCGATCTGACCGCTACGTCGCTCGATCAACGTCAACTCGAAGCCGCCGAGCGCCGCACCAATGAAATTATTTTCTATGATCGCCCCATAAAAATCCTTTTCGGCACCGCAGAAGAATTGGCCGCTGCGGGAATTCGCAAACAAGTTGATCGCGAAGGAATTCTTCGCGCCATCGAAATTGAATCGTTCGATCGCCAGCCCTGCGGAGGCACGCACGTCGCCCGCACCGGCCAAATCGGAATGATTCTTCTCCGCAAACTCGAAAAAGTAAAAGCAGCGTGGCGCGTGGAATTTGTTTGTGGATATCGCGCCATGCGCGCCGCCCGCGTAGACGCAGCTCTTCTCGCCGAAGCATCTCGTCAACTGAGCTGTGGCCCAGCCGTCGTGCCCGCCATGGTTGCCCGCGCCCTCGAAGAACGCCAGTCCGGTCATCGCGCCCGCCAGCGTCTCACTGA
>DATBYL010000354.1:0-4635 GCA_036513735.1 Candidatus Acidiferrales bacterium | reverse complement strand
AAGGACATGAGGCTCTATCTGGCGACGACATTTGGCGCGCATGAGCCGTTGTCTAGTTTGATTGGTCCGGTGAAGGATCGCGGCGCGGCCAATGGAGTCATTATTCGTCACGGATATATCGTGGCGGAATGGGGCGATCCGAAGCGCGTGGACATGACGCACAGCGTGACGAAAACATTTTTGACCACGGTGATTGGATTGGCGTGGCAGCGCGGAATGATTCGTGACGTGAATGATCTGGCGCGCGACTACATGCCGCCCGACGTGGATTTATTCGAGGCTCCGCACAATCAAACAATTAAATGGGACGATTTGTTGCGGCAGACCAGCGATTGGCAAGGCACGTTGTGGGGAAAGCCGGATTGGGCGGACCGTCCACAGGGCGCGACGCCGGCCGACTGGCCGAATCGAAAATTGTGGGATCCGGGAACGCATTACAAATATAACGACGTTCGCGTGAATGCGATGGCGTTGGCGGCGCTGAATGTGTGGCGGCATCCACTTCCAGAAGTGTTGCGCACAGAAGTGATGGAGCCGATCGGCGCGTCATCCACCTGGCGCTGGTATGGATACGAAAACTCGTGGGTGGAAATTGACGGACAGAAAATGCAGTCGGTGAGCGGAGGTGGCCACTGGGGCGGCGGAATGTTCATCAACGCTTACGATATGGGCCGCTTCGGATATTTATTTTTGCGAAATGGCAAGTGGAAGGATCGCGAAATCGTTTCGCCGAAGTGGATTGCGATGGCAAGAACTCCCGGCCCCGCGAATGCCACGTACGGATTCGCGAATTGGTTTTTAAATACCGACCGGAAACCGCTGCCCTCCGCTCCTGCTACGGCGTTTTATTTCGAGGGGAACGGAAACAATATTATTTACGTCGATCAGGAAAATGATGTGGTGGCGGTGATTCGCTGGATTCGCGGCGGTCAGGCGCTGAATGATATTGTCGGGAAAATATTGGCGTCGATTAAATAGGCTTTCTTCGCGATTGAAAACTAGGAGCGAGGTTGCGCAGATGGCTGTACGAAAGCCGATTCCCGAATTGCTGAAATTTCTTTCCGTGTATGACAAGCGAATTGCCAAGCTGGCACTCGAAGTGCGGCACGCCGTGCTGATGGCGGCCCCGGACGCTACGGAAGCGATCTATGACGCGTACAACGCGGTGGCGATTGGCTATTCATTTACCGGCCGGCTGAAGGAAAGCTTCATCCACGTGGCCGTTTACGCGCCGCACGTGAATTTGGGATTTAATCGCGGCGCGGAGATGAACGATCCCGACGGCGTGCTGCTCGGCGACTGCAAAATGGTACGTCATCTGACGATTCGCGAACCGGCGGATTTGAAGAAGAAATATGTCGGAAGATTGTTGCGGGACGCCGTGCTGGATGGCCGAGCGATGGCGGCGACGAGCAAAGTTCCAACAATTCCTCCGCAAAGTACGGTGAAAGCGATTTACGCGAAAAGGCGACGGCCCGCGCGTTAAATTTCGTCTCGCGCGAACCTTATTCCGCGGTCAAACATCAAAAGCACAACGAACTATATGAAGTTTTGAAGCAATTAAAATTCAGGAGGCGCCGATGCCGAAGGACGAACATTACAGAGCAGCGCAAATGCACAATCTTGCAGCGCACGCGCACATGGTTGCGGCGACGCATCACGGAAAAGAAGATCACATGACCGGCCACGAATATTCCAAGCAGGCGATGGAGCATTCGGCGAAAGCGCATGAAGCTTCGCAGGAAGCGCTCCAGAAGTCCGCGGTGAAGGCGAATCAAGCCGACAAAGAGCCTTAGCTGCAACACTTAATGTCGTCGCGAGAATAGTTCGCGACGCTTATTGCGCGTGGAGAATCCAACCGGTATGGGCGGCATTAGCGCCCGGATCGAAAGGAGCCACACGTGTCCGCTGAACATTACACCTCCGCATCCTCGCAAAGTCCCTCGCGAACATTAGGAATCTGTTGGGTCATTTACGGCATCATCCGGCTGGCGATGGCGCTATGGCTTTTCTTTTTCAGCGGCACGGCGACGGTGATGTTCGGCGCACTGCTTAGTCGAGCGCCCGATCCCTTCACGTTGATGAGCGAATTCCATTTTGTTTACGTCGCGCTCATCGTGCTTTCCGTGCTTTGCGGAGTGCTGGGACTGCTGGGCGGGCTGGCGATGACTGGCGGCCAAGGCTCCGGACGCAGCGTTCTGATTCTCGCGGCGTTCCTTTCGCTTTCAGAAATGCCGCTAGGAATCGCGCTGGGAGTTTACACGTTGATCGTTTTACTTCCGATGCGAATTGCGCAAACGCAGCGCGCCGCATAAAAAGATTCCATCCCACAAAGAAAAAGGGCGGCTTTTCGGCCGCCCTTTTTTCATAGATATCGAACTTGCTGAAGTTTTGTTTGCCGAGCTTACTTCGCGGGAACCATCGCGACGTCGTTCACGTGAATACTCATGCCGGTCCTCGCGCCAGTAACTGTAACGTGGTGGCCTTCGTGACCCTTCAGTGCGTCCTGATTGTCCACGGCATAGACTTTGCCGCCCGTATCGGCTGCGATGACGAGCTTCGAGCCGCCATCTTCGCACTTCTTGGCGCATTCCACGTTGCCCATCATCTTGGGCATGGTGGAACACTTTTCGTCGATTACGTAGCCGGTAACTTTCTCGTCAGCTGCGCGGCTGACACCGACAAACGCGACTGCACAGAATGCGACTGCGAGAAGGGACATTCCAATCTTCTTCATGAGCGAACTCCTCCATTTTTGACCGTAGGATTTGTGAAACTTAGACCCGCAACCCCCAACATCGTGACCACAATTCTGTACTTCGGGCAGGGCAACTGACGCGTAACATATATAACAGTTTGCACATGGCTGTAAATAGGAAAAGTTATGTATTTTTCAGACGATTGGATCCCCGCGGCAAATTTCGCACGGGTATAGGCGTTGCACAGCGCGGCGCGAATCCGATAGAATCAATTTCTGACGCTCCGCGAAAAAAATAATGCCTGACACTCCACAGAAACCACGCATCGCGTTGGGCGCCGATCACGCCGGATTTCCCGTGAAAGAATCCATCAAGCGATATTTGCTGGAAGCGGGATATCCCGTGGAGGATGTGGGGACGTGGTCGGATGAGTCGGTGGATTATCCCGATTATGCCAAGAAAGTTTCGGCGCGCGTGGTGGGCGGCGAAGACCGCTTCGGAATTTTGGTCTGCGGAACTGGAATCGGCATGACCATCGCCGCGAATAAAATTGAAGGTGTGCGCGCCGCGCTGGCATACGACCGCGCCACCGCGCGAATGGCGCGCGAACATAATGACGCGAACGTGCTCGCGATTGGCGGTCGAGTGGTGAATGACGCCGGCGCAATCGAAATTGTGAAGGATTTTCTGGCCACGCAATTCGCGGGCGGGCGGCATCAGCGGCGCATCGATAAAATCGCGGAACTGGAACGCGCGCGCGATCTGAAAAATAAAGTTTCGTGAACGAAAAGGAAAAATAAAACGGTGCCTACAAATAATCCATCAAGTGCGCGGATGAATCTTCCTTTGCGGGAAGTGGATCCGGATATCGCGGAAATCATAAAGCTGGAAGGGCGGCGACAGGCAGAAGGATTGGAGCTGATTCCATCGGAGAATTTTGTTTCTGAAGCGGTGATGGAGGCGGCCGGCTCGGTGCTGACGAACAAATACGCGGAAGGATATCCGGGAAAGCGATATTACGGCGGCTGCGAATTTGTGGATCGCGCGGAAGTGCTGGCAATCGAGCGCGCGAAGAAATTATTCGGCGCGGAACATGCGAACGTGCAGCCCCATTCGGGTTCGCAGGCAAATACGGCGGTATATATGTCCACGCTGCAACCGGGCGATACCGTGTTGGGCATGAATCTGGCGCACGGCGGACATTTGACGCACGGACACCCGCTAAATTTCAGCGGACGCATGTACAAATTCGTGCCGTACGGAGTGACTCGCGAAACAGAATTAATCGATTACGACGAAGTGGATCGTCTCGCTCGCGAACACAAACCGAAAATGATTGTCGCCGGCGCAAGCGCATATTCGCGAATATTTGATTTCGTGCGATTTGCGGAAATCGCAAAGGCAGTGGGCGCGCTGCTTTTCGTGGATATGGCGCACATCGCAGGACTTGTCGCCGCGGGAGTTCATCCGAGTCCAGTGCCGCACGCGGATTTTGTTTCCACGACGACGCACAAAACTTTGCGCGGTCCGCGCGGCGGATTGGTTCTGTGCCGCGCTCAATACGCGAAGGAATTGGACAAGCTGATGTTCCCCGGAATTCAAGGCGGCCCGCTGATGCACACAATCGCTGCGAAAGCCGTCTGCTTAAAGGAAGCGATGGAGCCGGAGTTTCGCGCATATCAGGAACAAGTAGTGATGAACGCGCGTGCACTCGCTGCCGCAATGGCGAAGCACGGTTTCCGAATTGTGAGCGGCGGCACGGACAATCATTTATTCCTCGTGGATATTCAATCACGCGGATTGACCGGCAAGGACGCGCAACCCGGACTGGATCGCGCCGGAATCACCGTAAACAAGAATGCAATTCCGTTCGATCCGCTTCCGCCTATGACCGCCAGCGGAATTCGCATGGGCACACCCGCAATTACGACTCGCG
>DATBYL010000353.1:0-2958 GCA_036513735.1 Candidatus Acidiferrales bacterium | reverse complement strand
AAAGGAAAAGTTTTTTACATTTCGGTTCCGCAAGACGCTCTTCAAGCCGGCGTTCCCGGCGCCGCAGGTCCTCGCGCAACTCTTCACGTTTATGATTTGAAAGCTCGCGAAGATAAAGTTCTTCTCGCGGGATTCAATGGCACTTACGACCTCAGCACAGACGGCAGCAAATTTCTCTATCAGGCCGGCCCTGTCTGGGGCATCACCGACGCAATTCCCGGCAAAGCAAAAGTTGGCGACGGACATTTAAACACCGCCGCGATGCAACAACTTGTGGATCCGAAAGCGGAATGGGCAGAAATGCTCCACGAAGCGTGGCGCATCGAAAGAGATTTTTACTGGGATCCCAATATGGGTGGCCTCGATTGGGCAAAAGTTGAAAAGCGTTACGCCGCGCTTCTTCCTTACGTCCAGCATCGCGCTGACTTGAATTACATCATCGGCGAAATGATCGCCGAGCTGAGCACTTCACACACTTACGTCGTGCCCGGCGAATCTCCGCAACTTACTCGCATCGGCGTCGGCTTGCTCGGCGTGGATTATTCCGTCGATCAGGGCTACTACCGCTTCCAGAAAATATATGCAGGCGAAAATTGGAATCCGCAAACTCGCTCGCCTCTCACCGAACCGGGCCTGAAAGTGAAAGAAGGAAATTATCTCATCGCCGTCAACGGAGTTCCCGTCCGCGCATCGAATGAGGTCTATTCCTATTTTCAGGGACTCGCCGCGCAGGTTGTCACGCTCAGAGTAAATGACAAGCCTTCCCCGGAAGGCGCGCGGGATATTTCCGTGCGTCCCATCGCCAACGAATTGCAGGTGCGCTATCTTGACTGGGTCGAATCGCGCCGCAAAATTGTCGAGAAGGCCACCGGCGGGCGCATCGGCTACATGCACGTTCCGGACACTAGTATCGCCGGAGTTATCATGTTCGATAAATATTTGAACGCGCAGATCGGTAAGGACGGTCTGATCGTGGACGAGCGCTACAATCACGGCGGATCCATTCCGGATTTTTACACCGAAAAACTCCAGCGCACTCTGCTTGCCATGTTGACGCCGCGCAACGGCGTCGATACGCCTTTTCCCACGCAGGCCATTTATGGCCCCAAAGTGATGATCGTCAACGAACTCGCCGGCTCTGGCGGAGACTGCTTCCCGTGGTTTTTTCATCATCTAAACATCGGCCCCATCGTAGGCGAACGCACTTGGGGCGGATTGATCGGCTACAGCCGCGAAATTCCCATGATGGATGGCGGATCAGTTACTGCCCCGGAATTCGCATTCTGGACGCCCGATAACGCCGGCTCGTGGATCGTCGAAAATCGCGGCGTCGAACCGGACTACACCGTCGAAGACCGTCCCGACCTGGTCGTCAGCGGCCACGATCCGCAACTCGAAAAAGCAATCGAGCTGGCGCTCGACGGCCTGAAGAAAATGCCACCGCTGCCAAAGCGCCCTGCATTCCCAATCAAAACTCAAACAGGCACAAACAAATAGAAGCAGTAGCATAGGCTTCAGCCTGTGCACCTTTAATCCAGTCTAGTAGAAGCGCCCCGAACCAATTCCAGGTTTGGGGCACTTCTAATGCTCCACGGAACTTTCCCACCTCAACTTCCGTACCTTACTCAGACACCGCAGGAGGCGCTCGTGTATACGCTCATCCAGGACGTCCGCTACGCCGTTCGCATGTTAATCAAGACTCCGTCTTTCACGGTGCTCGCCATCCTCACTCTCGCGCTCGGCATCGGCGCCAGCGCAGCAATCTTCGGCGTCGTCAATGGACTTTATCTTCGCCCGCTTCCCGGCAAGGACAACTCAAATCTCCAGGTCATCGCCATCGCTCATCCCGGGAATTTCGATCCGCACGGCCCATCCTTCATGGACTTTCAGGATTACCGCGCCAACTCGAACGCGTTTTCTGAAATGGCCGCGTATGACATGGATTTTGTCGGCGTGCGAGCCGATAATCGCAGCGATCGTGTGTTCGGAAATTATGTCACCGCGGATTTTTTCGCCACGCTCGGTCTGCAACCCGCTCTTGGATCTTTGATTTTTCCCGGCGAGCCGGATAAATCTCCCGCGCCTCCCGCCGTCATCATCAGCTATCCATATTGGCAACGTCGCTTCGGCGGAGATTCCGCCATCATCGGAAAAACAATTTCTGTGAATGGAAAACCTCTTTCGATTATCGGCGTAGCTCCGAAAGGATTTTTCGGCCCGTACACTCCCGCTGAAGTCAGCGTCTTCCTTCCATTCGGCGACGACGATGCCGACAAACTCACTTCGCGCAGTCATCATGGACTTCACGCTCTAGCTCGCCCACGTCCCGGCGTTACGAAAACTCAAGCGCGCGCGTCTCTGCAACTCGTCGCCGATAATCTCTCGCACGCATATCCTTCCACCGATAAAGACGTCACCGTCGAACTCATCTCCGAACGCATCGCGCGCCCTGAAGCGAACGCATCCACCACCATGCCTCTCGTCATCACAGTTTTTCTCGCTATGGTTGCGCTCGTTCTCGTCGTCACCTGCGTCAACCTCGCAAATCTTCTTCTCGTTCGCGCCAATGGACGCGCCAAAGAACTCGCCGTCCGCGCCGCATTGGGCGCAGGACGCATGCGCCTCATCCGTCAGTTGCTCACCGAAAGTTTGCTGCTCTCCTCAGTTGGCGGCGCTGCTGGCGCGGGGATTGGCTGGTGGCTTTCGCGTCTCGCCAGCGGACTCCGCCTTCCCGGCGACGTTCCCATGCACGCCGATTTCAGTTTTGACTGGCGTGTTTTCTCCGCCATCGCCGCCGTTGTAATTTCCTCCGGCATTTTTGCCGGATTAATTCCCGCCTGGCGCGCTTCTCGCACCGACGTGAACGAATCTCTCCGCGAAGGCGGCCGCGCAAATTCCTCCGGCGCCGGTCACAATCGTCTTCGCGGACTCTTCGTTGTCGCACAAGTTTCCGGCGCG
>DATBYL010000352.1:0-6243 GCA_036513735.1 Candidatus Acidiferrales bacterium | reverse complement strand
ATTCTGGCGCGCCAGCATCGTCTGCGGGAGATGCAGGCGCAGCGGGTGGCGGCGCTGCGTCAGCGATGCCTGCTACGAAATTGGATCTGGCAACTCTATATACAAGCCGAGGATTATTTACTGGAAGCGCGCGAATGCCGGTGCCGTCTGCATCGGATGCGCATCTTTATATTTCCGAGGGTGAATCCGGAATTGCGATGGCGAATTTCGCGGCGCGCATGGGATTGGAAGCAACGGGAGTAACTTTGCCAATTGCGTCGCCGGCCTCGGAAGCGAATGCGCGCCAGGTGCGCGCGCAGGCCGTGATTGTTGGTGATTCCGCGATTGCTCAGGAAGCGGAACGCAAGTTGCGCGCCGGCGATTCGGTGGCGGCGCAATCGGAAACGGCGCTGGGGGCGGGCGTCGGAGAAATTCGCGCGGTGGATGAAGCGTTTGGCAGGCGTGGCGCGATTCTTGTTCGTGGTGATGAAGGCGGGGCCACGGCCGCTCTGCAACTTCTTTCAGGACATTTTCCAAATATTTGGGAGACGGGAAAACAACATGCGTCGCTGGAAGAAATTCGATATGACCTGCACAGATTTTTTTCGTTGCGATCCGGCGCGGGACAGGCGGCTGCTGCTCTCTATCACTTGGATCAGTGGATGAAGGAAATTAATTCGGGAACGAACGCAGCCGCGCCGAAAGTCAGCAATGTGAAGGCAGAAGTTTTTGTGGAGCTGGCCGACCCGGGACTGACTGCATTTGTTCGCGAACATATTCAACACGGATTAAATGTTCCGAGCGTAGACGTGAAAACGGACAGCCTTCATGCAGGAACAAAATGCTGCGATAAGGATCCGAATTTGCATTTCGAGCAAGCCGGATTCCCGTTTCACCAGGCGGCGCCAACCTTTTCGGAAGATTTTGTAATTCCGTGGGAAGGGAACCGCTTGCTTGACGCGGTGAAGAAAGTTTCATCGCAGGTGAAACCGAACCAGAGCGTGCAATTGGTTGCGCGCGTGAGTGAAGGGCCGGAGGAGCGTCACGCGTTGGAGACGCAAATCGACGACATCCTGGTGGAAGCCGGCGCGGACCGGCAGCAAACGCACGTGGAAATTTTGTGCGCGTTCAAGCAGGGCTATAGCTGGTTGATGGACGAAATTGCTCCGGCGCTAAAGGGAAAAAGCGTTGGCAGCATTGAAATTGATTTTGTGAAGGATGTGGATCCAACCGGCGAGCGCGCGATGTTTTCGCCAGCGCGATGGGTGCAGGAACTTTATCCGGTGGATGAGATGCTGGCGAAAGTTTTGAATATGCCTCTGGGAAAAATCACGTTGAACGAATTTGACGCGCCTGCCGGAGGGCCGACATATCGGGTGCGCGCGATTGGACCGGATGGAAAAGAAATTCTGAAGCGCGAATTCAAAGTCACTACGAATATGCAGCCGTACAACGGTGTGATGAAAACTTACGAGCAAGTGGAAGTGGAAACCGGCTGGGTGAAACTGGAGGCGGGAACACGCACGATTCTGAATCAGCGGATTAAAACGGACATCGAAGAATATTGGGACAAGTATCAAAATGTGGTGCTGCCGAAGGTCTATCACTTTGTGATGGCGCAGGTGCATGGAGATTTGCGGCAGGAATTTGCGCCGCCATTCGACACGCTCAAATTGGATATTCATTTGAGCGAGCCGGACTATTCGCTGGGGCTGGATAAGGAGCGAATGTCGACGCTCGAGGCAATTCAGGAGGACACTTTCTATTCCACGGACACTTTCGTAAACATGATGGGCGATTTGGAAACGGGAAGACCGATTAATTATATCGGCCGGGTGATTCCGATTGTGCACGCGTCGGAAGACGGAAAAGATGGGCGAGTGCATGTGGAATTCTATGGAAAGGCTGCTGCGAATCCTGTTGTGCGATTGAGTTGGACGGACGCGCAAGGGAAACATCAAGAACGCGAACGAAATATTCCCGTGCTGAGCGGTGACATGATGCCGCGTCTAATTCAGGCGCGCGTGAAGCACGGAGAAAATTTCATCGAAAGTTTGACGTGGACGCTGCCCGCGGATTTCATGCAGGACAAATATGATGAATGGTTGAAAGTGGATGGACAGGATCAGGTTGACCGGTCGATTTTTTCTGTGGAGCAAGCAGAGGGAGAACTGCACTGGCTCTCGCAAATGCACGCGGCAGGTCTGTACGGTGATGAGCTTGCTTATCCGCACTTGAAACAGATGGCCATGGAATTTGAATTACCTCCGGCGCTGACGGCGAAGGAAAATGCGCCCGCGGAGCGCGCGTATGCAAGCTGGACGGTGCCCGCGCCGAAAACTCCGCGCCCGATGATTGCGGATTACGCTGGAAGAATTAAGAGAACTCCAATTGTGCAGTGGGATGAGCCGATTAGCCCGCAGGAAAACGCTGAAATTCTGGCGCGGCTTTCTACTTTTCCCGGCGTGAGCGTTTATTGGATGGGCCGAAGTTATCTTGGACAGAATTTGTGGGCCGCGGACGTGATGCTGCCGTCACCTTCCGAGCTGAGATCGTGGGCGAAGGAATCCACGCTGAAGGCGGCGATTATTTATTCCGGACGGCAACACGCCAACGAAGTTTCCAGCACCAGCCACATTGATAAGCTGGGCGAAGATTTGGTCACGAATTCGGCGTCGAGAGAAATGCTGAAGCAGGTAAACGTTATTTTGCATCCGATTGATAACACGGATGGCGCGCAACTTTCCGTGGACCTCGCAAAAATTACGCCTGACAATCTTTTGCATCCCGGGTATCACGGTTCTCTGAGCGCTGATGTTTCCGCCGGACAAACAGAAACCGATCCCGTGTATCCGGAATCGCGCACTCGTAAGAGGCTTATTGACGCGTGGCTGCCGGATGCATTTCTGAATCCGCATGGATATCCTTCGCACGAATGGATACAGCCTTTTTCAGAATATTCGGGATGGGTGCAGAATCGCGAGAACGCGAATTCCGGGCGCGCCTGGTGGATTCCGCGCGGATGGTTTACGAGCCTTGGATACTTGCGCGATCCGGAACATCCTTACAGCATGAAAATTTCTTATGCGTTGCGAGATCAAATTGTGGAAGCAGAAAGAAATGTGCCGGGATTGTTGCCGCTTGAGACGCGGATGAACGATCGCTACGAAAGATTTGGCCAGCGATGGCAACCGCGAGATATGTTTCAGCCGATCGTGAATGGAATTCGCATCTATATGTCGCTGAAAGGAACGGCGGGACGCGGCGGCGCTGGTGCAGCGGGCGGTGCCCCGGGCGGCGCTGCGGCTCCGGGAAGTGGCGGCGTCGGCGGACTTTCTCCTGACATCACGTGGGACGCGGGCTATACGGAAGCGCCGGACGAAACTGCGCACGGCGATTACATGAAACTTTTGGCGTCGGCTGGGCTGGCGTTTGATTACGTCCATCTGAAATATTTAGCGCAAGGAAAATTGAGGATCACGAGGACGGAGCGCGAGGTTCCAGGCGGAGTGCAGTGGAGAGTTGAACGTGCGCGGCCAATACTGCCAAATGGGACTGAACCGGAGAAAAGTGCGAGTCCGGATCGCTGAAGTGCGTGATTGTTTCACGCAAGACAGATTGTTCCACGTGGAACAATTGCTGCACGGTGCAGCATATTATTGTTAAGCGTGATTGCAAGTTGTGCGTTGTGATGAAGTTGGCAGGCGCCATTTCGAATTGGCACCGGGATTTTTCATCATTTGCGATTCAGAATCGTTTGCAGAATCCCGGGAATCTCAAATACCGCGCGATTAGGCATTTTTTCCGTATTTTTGCTGAGTGTGGCTAGCCGGCCCGGTTGGAGCAGTTCACGCATGGCGGGGACGATTTGCCGGAAATTATCCACCACAATCCCAACTTCATTTTCGCGAATCCATTGCGCGTTGTAGCGCTCTTGCGGAAGCGTCCACGCGTTGCATTCGACGATCACCGGTAGCTTCATTAGGATTGCTTCGCTTAGACTTCCGGGGCCGGGCTTGCCGATGAAAAAATCGGCGAGGCACATATAGTAGGGAATTCGCTTTGTAAATCCCTCGACGAAAAGCGGGAAACGTGTTTTCAACGCGCGCAAAGTCGCGGCTAACTTTTCATTTTTCCCGCAAATTAAAATGAGCTGCATTTGCAGGTCGGACTTGTTGAGACGCTCGACGATTTGCGTCATCACTTTCGAGCCTTGGCCGCCGAACATTACGAGGCCTGTCGGTAGGTCCGGCTTAAGTTTGAGAGCGACGCGTTCGGCCGCGCGGTCAACTGTGATCGGTTCGTAAAATCGCGGATTGACGATCATGCCGGAAACTTGGAACACACGATCTTTTGCGTGACCGAGCGCTAGCGCCTGCTGCACGGCGCGATCCGATCCGCAAATGAAATCCTGCTTTTGTTTTTCCAGCCAAAAACGCGGAGGGAAATTAGCGATGTCCGTGAGAATTGTGACGAACGGACGTCCGGGGCAAGCCTTCGCAAAACTTTCACAAAGCGCGCGATTGAAATGCGGCACCAGCGAGACGACCATATCCGGCGAAGATGCACGCCAATATTTTTCGAGCAGTTTCACTGTGGGTCGGTGATATACGGCGAGGATTGTTTGCAATGTTCGCAGCAGGACGATGCTGCCGAGCGTCATACCGGACTTCAATACAGAGTTGTAACAATCCTGTATACGCACGCCGAATATCTTCTTAATAATGTCCAGCTGATCCAGCGCTTCCTGCAAATTAAATAAATCAATTGTCCACGGAAGTTTTTCGGATTCGATGGCAGTTTGAAGCGCGGTAGCGGCGCTGCGGTGGCCGCCGCCTGCGTCGAAGAAGACGAATTCGATGCGTTTCTGTTTCTGATCGGCTGGCATTGAAGTGTTGTCGAGCAAACCAGCCGAATTCTCGCACATTCCTTAGCAAGGGAAATGCCATTTGCGAAAGGCGATCTGAGGAAAACTTTCGGACTTTGTCCAATCGGTCATAAGTCCTTATTAATCATAAGATTATGCGGGTGTCACGGGAGAGTAATGCACGAGTGTTACAACAATTTCATGAAGTGCGACATGCACATTCACTCTTATAACTCCGGCGCGTGCACCTCTCCGGTACTGCGCGCGTTTTGCCGCGAAAGTTACAGCGATCCCACGGAAGTTTACGAGACACTTCAACGGCGTGGCATGGATTTATTCACGCTCACCGATCACGACTCGATTGACGGATGCGATTCGCTGCGGCGCAACGCAAACTTTTTTGTAAGCGAAGAAGTGACCTGCACGATGCCCAGCGGAACCATCGCGCACATCGGTGTTTATGATTTGTCGGAGCGGCAGCACATTGAAATTCAGCGGCGGAGAAATGATTTGGTTTCGCTGCTGATTTATCTTACCGAACACAGGCTGTTCTTCAGCATTAACCATGTGTTTTCAAATTTGACGGGACGCCGCGCTAAGGAAGACTTCCGCTGGTTCAGCGAATATTTTCCGGCGGTGGAGACTCGCAACGCAGGAATCACCGGCGCGGCGAATCGACAGGCGGTGCGGCTCGCGGCGCGCACGAAAAAAATTGCGATTGGCGGAAGCGATGCACACACGTTGGAATCGGCGGGAGTTGCGTTCACCGAAGTTCGCTGGGCGCGAAATAAGGATGAATTTTTTGACGGATTGAAACACGGCGCAGCGCGCGTTCGCGGCGAAGCGGGTTCTTTCGCGCGATTAACGAGCGACGTCGCGCGAGTTGCACACGAAATGATGCGCGAGGAGCGATGGACAAGAATTCTTGCTCCGCTTGCGCTGCTGATTCCAGTTGTCATCGCGGGCCACTGTGTTGCAGAACAAATTTTCGCGCAACGCTGGGCTCGTCGAGTAATTCCCGCACCGCAAAGCCGCGATCGCTGGACGCTTATCACCGCGCCCGCGGATCCGGCGGAGGAGCTGGCATGAGCGCAGCGCGAGCCGTCTGGGGATATATTGATACACGCGATCAGGATTTGATGCGCAAAATAAATCGCTGGCGCGCGCCGCGATGGGTGCGTCTGTGGATGATTTACGCAACGCGATGCGGAGACGGATGGCTTTGGTACGCGCTGGGAATTATTTTGATTATTTTTGGCGGAGCGCAACGCTTTGCGGCGATTGGGGCAGCGATCTTGTCGGTGGCGATTGGCACGTTGCTATTTATGTTGGTGAAACGCGCGAGCCGCAGAAAGAGGCCGTGTCAACTTGAGCCGCACTGCTGGTCTACAGTTTTG
>DATBYL010000351.1:0-17436 GCA_036513735.1 Candidatus Acidiferrales bacterium | reverse complement strand
CGTGCGGAGCGCTTTCGTGATGCATCCTTCCTTCTCAGGACATGCCGCGGCGATATCTGCACGCGCTCCGCCGCGCGGAATATCAATGTAGTGCCACGGAGAAGCTTCCGGCCGCGTGCCGCGAAGATCGTCCGGCCAAGTTGCGGCGTCCGCCATGGGAGTAAGTCCGGTCTCCTTGCAATAGCGGTTCAGCGCCGGATCGATCGGAGAATCCTTCAGAATTTGATTCACCTTCGCCAGCACTTGCGGACTCATATGCATTTCAGCAATCAGCGCGACGGTTTCGTGTCCCTGACATCCCCACGCATGCGCTGCGGGAGTGGCGAAAAGCGCGAGCGCGATCAACGCGGCAGGAATAATTGCGGCTATTCTATAAATGCGTTTTGCGAAAGATCCGAATGAGGTCATTGAAATCTCCGGCGGAGATTATGCCATGAGGAGCTGCTGTGGGCGACCCGTTTGAACTGCGCCGGGTCGGCTCTGGCAGGGATGTGGCCGGTCTATGCTGTTTTTTGCCCCCCCTTTTTTTGCGCATCAGTATCAAAACAAAGGAGTTAGCTCGTGTCATCGTCGCATCAATGTCAAAACAAAGGACTTACAGGCTGTTTGTTAGTCTGCGCTTATAGGGCATGGCCGGTTCGTGTTTTTCGGGACGGATGGTTGTGACGGCCGCTTTGGAGGTGCTGCTTAAGAAATGTGGCGCTGAATGTTTATGTGTGAACATATTTGTATATTTTATGAAATTTAGTGTTTTTTTGTTTTTAGATATATACATATATGTTAGGTTGGTTGAAATCGTGTATAATGGAGCCGTAATATGGGAACATGAAGCGCTGGGAGGGCGAAATGACTCTGGCGGAGCAGATCGACGATCTCGTCCAGCGAGGTTTCTCGGTCGATCAGGCTGAAACGGTGGTGCTGATGCGGGAGGCGGCTATCGCTCTGTTCAGAGCTTGGCCTGAGTCATTCTTACTCTACGGCGGTGCGAACCTGATTCTGTTTCACGGCAGCGTGAGACATTCGAGCGATCTGGATTTGTTGCTGAGATCCGACGAGTTGCCTACGGTCGAGCAAGTTGGCGAAGTTTTGTCCACGGGATTGGAACCGCTCAGCGGGCTTTTGAACATCGACCCGCTGAGAATTACCGATTTGAGAGTAGGGAACAACGCTTTGAACGTGGCGGTGGTGACGGACGATGATCGTACTGTTTTTACCGTGGACCTCGCGCGAATTGGATCAGTGATCGCGACTGGAGTGGAGGAACGTCCGGCGGACGCATTAGCCGGACCGGGCGGCGCAATCATTAAGGCGGTGTCACGGGATTATTTGCTGCTGCAAAAGGCGGAAGCATTTATTTTTCGGAGCAGGGTGAAGGCCAGAGATGCGTATGACATCCGGCTACTTGTTGAATCAGGAGCAGTTCTCGACGTCAACCTTCGCACGCATCTGAGCGACAGCCTGGCGTGGCGGGAAATCGAAGGGGAAGACATTCAAAACCGAATTGCGGATGTGACCGAAGACCTTTGCCGGGCGGAGCTGGAAGAATTTTTGCCGGAGAGGATTTATGCGCCGCTTGCAAAAGCCGGTTTTCAACCGCTTCGAGATTCACTGTCACAGCTTTTCAAGGAGTGGATTTGAAGAAAAAACTGGATTGGGCAGCGATACTGGCAAGGGACGCCAAAACGAGGGCGGTGATTTCATCGCGGGAGCTCGCCAAGAAATTTAAATTACCGGTGCATTCGGTGGTGGTGTCACTCGGGCGCCAACAGAAGCGCGGACTGGTGGAGCGCGTGCACTCGACGCTTTATATAAATAAGTTGTCGGCCGGATTCAGCCCGAAAGACGTGGTGAATCAAATTGATTCGAGCGCGTACGTTTCACTGGACTCCGCGCTGGTGGAGTGGGGAATTTCCACGCAGAGTCCGATTGGACTGACCTGTGTGAGCGCCGCTAAAACGCGGATCGTCAGAAGTCCTTCGGTGCGGATCAAGTACCGGAAGATCAAAAAAGATTTGTATTGGGGATTCATTGAGAAAAAAAGCCGGTTCGGCGCTTACAAACTTGCCGAGCCTGAGAAGGCTTTGCTGGACTGGTTGTATTTCAGGTATCAAGATGGACTACCTGCGAACCTGGACGAGTTTCAGTTTCAAAATATTAATTTGAAACGATTATTTGAAGGTGCGAAGAAATTTCCGAAGTCGGTGCGGGAAATTTTGATTCCGCATTTGCTGGAGAGATTGCTGGTTGACGAGAAGGAAGTGAGTTAGGACCGGCGGCGGGTGCTCAGTTCGGGTTCTAGTAATTCCTCCGATTCCACTTCACTCAAGCATGTGGCACAAATTGCCGCTGGAATTCAAGTATTCGCGCTCTTGTCTCTCATTTCTCTACAGTTTCGAGCTGGGCGCTGAATCCCAGAACTTCCTGCAGTTTTGAAAGCAAATTATCTTTGGTGAACGGTTTGGAAAGCAGGGTCACTTTGGCGTCCGTCAACGCGGCGTGATTGAAACCGGTATACCCCGACATAAACACGACTTTCATGTCCGGTCTGATGGAAGCCAGCGTGTCCGCCAGGACTCGCCCGTTCATTCCCGGCATGACCATGTCGGTGAGAAGCAGATCAATGGCGTCCTTATATTGTTTTGCAATCTCAATGGCTCGTTCTGGGCGCGCTGCCTCAAGTACTTTGTATCCCTGATCGTCCAGCAGGCTTCGGGTGAGTTCGCGGAGCGCTTCCTCGTCTTCGACCAACAAAATCGTTTCTGATCCTCGAATCGTGCTGGCCAGGCGATTGTTTGACTTCATCACCGCCGGCGCTTGGCTGGTGCGGGGCAAATAGATTTTGAAAGTTGTCCCTTGTCCGGGTTCGCTGTACACCCAGATGTGACCGTCGAACTGGCGCACAACTCCATACACAGTCGAAAGTCCGAGACCGGTTCCTTTGCCCACTTCCTTGGTCGTAAAGAATGGCTCGAAAATCCGCGCCTGAGTTTCCGAATCCATTCCCATGCCGGTGTCGGAAACCGTCAGAAGAACGTAGGAACCCGGCAATTGCGGCAAATGCTTCTTGGAATATTCTCCGCTTAATTCGACGGCGCTCGTTTCGATTCTCACTTTTCCACCGTGCGGCATGGCGTCACGCGCGTTCACCACCAGATTTATGATGACTTGTTCGATCTGTCCTTGATCCGCCTTGATGCTCCCTAGTGTTGGCCCCAGCCCGGTGGAGAAGGTAATGTCTTCGCCAATCAGGCGGCGCAGCATTTTTTCCATGTTGCGGACGATTGAATTCAGATCCAAAAATTTGGGCTCGAGCACCTGTTGCCGGCTGAAGGCCAGGAGCTGGCGCGTCAGGGATGCGGCGCTCTGCGCGGCTTTCGTAATTTGCTCGCACTTTCTTTGAAGAGGCTCATTGCCGGCCAAACGCTCTGTGACTACTTCGCTGTAGCCGATAATCACGCCCAGCATGTTATTGAAGTCGTGCGCGATTCCTCCGGTCAACTGGCCGACTGCTTCCATCTTCTGCGCCTGACGAAGTTGCTTTTCCAGAGATTTCTGTTCGGTCATGTCTCGAAGAATGGAAATCACGCATTTTTGTCCGCCCACCTCAATGATTTCCGAAGAATCCAGTGCTACACGTTGTTCACCGGATTTTGTGCGGTAGGCAATTTCCAAATTACGGACGGAACCTTCTGTTCTCAATGTGTTCACAAGCTCGGTGCGAGTCTCAGGCTTCTCCCAGAAATTGATCTCGAGGGAAGTATGGCCGATAACTTCTTCGCGCGCATATCCGGTTGCCCGAAGGAAAGCTTCATTCACGTCGATATAGCGGCCCTCTGCGATTGAGGAGATGGTCATCGGTTCGGGATTCGCATCGAATGCTTTGCGGAAGGTCTCTTCCGCTTTCTTGCGCTCGGTAATATCGATAAAAGTTTCTTCGTTTACGGCTGGTACGCCATCCTTGCCTTCGACAAGGTGGGCGCTGGCCAGAAGCCAGACCGGACTTCCATCTTTTCGGCGCAAGCAGCGCTCGTAATTGGAAAGACTGTTTTCCTTTTTTAGCTTTGCAATGAAAGTGTTCCGGTCTTCGGGATCAAAATAGTGGGCATCTACCGGGCTGGCCATAAGTTCTTCGCGCGACGCATATCCCAGGATTCGAGCACACGCTTGATTGCAGTCCAAAATGGGCCCGTCGAGTGTCGTCCGCATGATTCCGGCCAGGCTTCTCTCAAACAACAATCGGTAGCGCTGTTCAGCTGATTCCAGTTCCAGCGTTTGCGCCGAATATCTTCGGTCGAACAAGGAACTCACAATGGCGATACCGAGTACAGCCATCGTGACCATCACGATGCCGGACGTTCCCAATGCGGTGATGCTTATCGAGTGTGACAGATTCGGAGGCGTGTTCGTCGGCATGAAGCTGGCGGCAGCCATTCCTGTGTAGTGCATCACAGGAATCGCGGCGCCCATTACCACGGCGCTGGCGACTTTCCGCGCCATCATTCCTTGTTTTTCTTCGCGCGAAATAAATGCAAGACAGAGCGCAACGAATGAAATCACAACTGCCAGCAGGACCGAAAGCGCCACAAGCTTGGCATCGTAGTGACACATAGCCGTCAGGCGCATCGCCTCCATGCCAGAGTAATGCATCACCGCGATTCCCAGTCCCATGGGGATGCTGCCCGCCGCGGCTCGCCACACACCCATTTTCTTTCGGCTCACAACGAATAGAGCCACAGATGAGGCCAATATCGCTGCGATCAGGGACAGCACGACGGTAGGCCAATCGTATTCGACCGGGACCGGCAGTTTGAACGCCAGCATACCGATGTAGTGCATGGACCAAATACCGAGGCCCATGGCAGTCGCGCCGCCCATCAGCCAGATGCCGCGAGCGAAACTCTTCGAGGCGGTCACTCGTCCCGCGAGATCCAGCGCCGCATAAGACGCACACATGGCGATGACAACGGAAAGCTCTACGAGGCGGAGGTCATACGATCCACTGAGCGCCGCATTGATTGAATGTCCGGCAGTGTCTACGAGCATGATTCTTTCTCCCAAGTTTGCCGACGCCGAACGGATGTCATCAATACCGGTCTGCTGCGGTTTCAGTCGCTGAGGCGGGCCGAATCAGGAGGCCAGTTGGCGACATTCCAGCCTAGAAAGTTGAAAATATCGCGTCAATGAACCGAAAGGACAGTTGAGGCGGACTAGTTACGGGTGGGTACACCCGTCAAGGTTGACGCGGTTCGCTCCCGGTTGTGGCACAATTCGTACCTGGAAACGGGGGCGGAATTCGATATGGATAAGCGCGTAGCGAATGCTGATGTGGCGATTGAAAAGTTGAAGGATGGCGCGACGATTCTGTTCGGTGGATTTGGATTGTGCGGAATACCAGAAAATTTAATTGCGGCGGTGCGGAAGCGCGGGACGAAAAATCTCACGCTCGTCAGCAACAATGCGGGATTGGACGATTTTGGAATTGGATTGCTGCTGCAAACGCGGCAGGTGAAGAAGATGATCTCCACATACGTGGGCGAGAATAAACTTTTTGAGCAACTGGTGTTGAAGGGGGAATTGGAGGTTGAGCTGAATCCGCAGGGCACGATGGCGGAGCGGCTGCGCGCGGGCGGCGCGGGAATTCCAGCGTTTTTTACTCCGACGGGAGTGGGAACGCTAATTGCCGAAGGAAAAGAGGTGCGCGATTTTGACGGGCGTCCGCACTTGATGGAGCGTTCGCTGCGCGGCAATTTTGCTTTTGTGAAAGCGTGGAAGGGCGATCGCTGGGGAAATTTAGTTTTTCGGAAGACCGCTCGCAATTACAACGCGGTGATGGCCGCCGCGGCGGATTACGTGATTGCGGAAGTGGAAGAACTTGTGAAGTTGGGCGAATTGAATCCGGACGAGATTCACACGCCGGGCGTTTACGTGAATGCGATTTTTCAGGGCGTCGGATACGAGAAACGGATTGAGAAGCGCACCGTGCGGAAACGCGCGGCCGCAGGTGATGCGGTTCCGACCGTCGGCAAGACGGATTTTATCGCGCGGCGCGTGGCTGAAGAATTGCGCGACGGATTTTACGTAAACTTGGGAATTGGAATTCCGACGCTGGTGGCGAATCATATTCCGGCGGGAATGGAAGTGGTGCTGCAATCGGAAAATGGGATGCTTGGCGTCGGCCCATTTCCGTGGGAAGGCGAAGAGGATCCGGATTTAATTAACGCCGGCAAGGAAACCGTGACGGAAATTCCGGGCACGGCTTATTTTTCAAGCTCGGAATCTTTCGCGATGATTCGCGGGCGTCACATTGATTTGACGGTGCTGGGCGCGCTGCAGGTGGACGAGCGCGGAAATCTGGCGAACTGGGCGATTCCCGGAAAAATGTTGAAGGGCATGGGCGGCGCAATGGATTTGGTGGCGGGCGCGCGTCGAGTGATTATCGCGATGGAACATGCCACGAAGGACGGAAAAGCAAAAATATTGAAAGAGTGCACGCTGCCCCTGACCGGCGTGGGAATTGTGAATCAAATTGTCACGGAGTTGGCTGTAATCGATGTTACGCCGGGCGGATTGGTGTTGCGCGAAATTGCGCCGGGCGTTACGCCAGAGCAAGTGCAAGCAGCGACAGAAGCGAAGCTGCAAGTGGCGCGGGATTTGAAAGTGATGAAGGCCTAGGTGGCGCAGACACTCCTGGCTGCGCGGTTTTTTTAGCGCGCCCTACGAAAAATTGCGTTGCCGACGCCGGGTTGAGTTACCATGCGGGGACGAAATTAAATGGACCCACATTCAATCGTTCTGGTCAGTCTGCACACGCCTAAAGAAAAAATTTGGGGCGAGCTGATGACGTTGCAAGTGGCGGGCATCACCGTGCGCGGAATTGATCTGAATTCTTTCGACGATTTTATCCGCCAAGTGCTGGAGCCGGACGGCGCGCGCGTCGGATTGCCCACGGTTTTTCTGCCGATGCAGCGCATCGAGCGCGTGGCGTTGGACGAGCCGACAGGATCCATCCCCTCACTTTCAGAAATGTTTCAGAAGAGAACGGGACGATCTCTGCGCGAGTATCTGGAATTGTTTGTCTGAAGTTTTTCTCGAAAAATCCTCATGCGCTCCAATCTTTTCACCGTCCCCAACCAACTGACTTTTCTCCGGATGGCATTTCTTCCGCTGTTCCTTTCGCTGGTTATCTACGACCACTACATTTTGGCGCTGATTGTTTTGCTGCTCGCGGGAATTTCCGACGGGCTGGACGGACTGCTGGCGCGGAAACTAAATCAGAAAACGACATTGGGCGCGTATCTGGATCCGATTGCGGACAAGATGCTGCTCTCCTCTTCATTCTTAGTGCTTTCATTAAAGGGAAAAATTCTTTGGTGGCTGACAATTCTGGTGATGACGCGCGATTTAACTCTGCTGGTTGGCGCGGCGGTAATTATTCTGGTGGTCGGGTATCGCAAATTTCCGCCGACAATTTACGGAAAAATGACGACTGCGGCGCAAATTGTCCTGGTGTTCGCGACGGTGACGCAGGAAGCATTCCCAAATTTGGCGTTGGGGCCGGTACACGTGGTGCTGAAATATTTGGTGGCCGGGCTGACGGCGTTTTCCGGATTGCATTACAGCGTGATTGTGGCGCGGCGATTGAATACCAGCGACTAGACGTCAAATAATTCCGCGATTATCTGTTATGCAGGAAAAAGTCCATCATCAGCGCGAAACATCCGATCACAACGATTGCGGTCCCCCATCCGAGTATGTTCGCGATTCGAACTTCACTTTGGCCTTGCGGTGGGCGATCAATAAATAATTTTCCCAGAACGAAGCCCGCGGCGAGTCCGCCGAAGTGCGCGTAGTTGTCAATGCCTCTCATCATCAGACCCAGGACAGCGATGTAGATGATCCATTTGATCAAGTTGGAGCGCATCATTTTCGCCGACGCGCTGCTGCTTCGCGTCGTGGACGCGAGAAGTACTCCGATCAGTCCAAGCAAAGCGCCGGAAGCGCCGACGCTGTTATTGCCGAAAAAAGAACTAACGACGTATCCAAACACGCCTGTGGCGATGTAGAGAAATAAATATCGAGCAGAGCCGAAAAGTTCTTCGACCATGGGGCCGATGTCCATGATGACCCACATGTTGAAGACGATGTGCATCAAGCTGCCGTGCAAAAAAATTGCGGTGATCAGGCGCCACCATTGGTTGTACACGACTATGTATTGCCACGGTAACGTCGACCCGAGCAGGAGGGTTGTGTGGCCGTCAATCGCACCAATATTGAAAATCGCCGTCAGCCCGCCGCCTTCCGGCATCAGCGGATTTCCGCTGCGAGTGCTGTACAGCAAACTAATTCCGTAAAGCAGGCAGCAAATGCTCAGAATGCAATAAGTAATCGGCGCGTTCGTCGGCAGAATTTTTCCCAGCGAGCGGCTGGCGGCGGCCATTCCGAATCGAACATTCGCGCCGCATACGTGACATTTTGTCGCGGTGGTGCCGACCAGCGTTCCGCACGAAGGACACATGCGCGGGCGCGCGTTGGATGAATCGCTCCGGAAAAATCCGGTGATGGCGTTGCGGACGCGATCGATTCTCCATTGCCATCGCAGCGGAATGGGCACTCAGTCTCCCTTAGGGCACGGATTTCTTGCGAGCTTTTGCAGCGCGTGCCTATAATACTTGAAATCGGAAATTGACGCCGAATGCGCGGACAGGAGGCAATCGCGATGAAGGACTTTGAAGATTTTGGGCGCTGGCTGGATGAAGAAGTGCAGCGTGTGCGTCACGTGATTGAGACGGACATCAAACCGACTGCGGAGAAAAAATGTATTTCCGCGCTGAAGGCTGCGTCGAAGAAATTGTCGTCAATGGCGAATGAACTTGAGAAGAAGGCCTCGCGGAAAAACGCTTAAGGAAATTTAGTGGAACCAGAAATCAAAGCACGGCGGACAGGACGGCGAAATTCTTCGCGGGCCGAAAGCGCGCGCAAAAATTCGTTCGTGGCGGATTATGCCAGCGACGCGGAGCGCACGCGCGCGGGATTGGGATTCCGCTCGGCCGCGGGCGTTTGGATATTTGTTGCGATGATGGTGGCGTTTGGCGTTGTAAGTTGCAGCCAGCACAAAACTACGGCGCATGTTCCTTCGGGGCCTTCCGCAACAACACCGGCAACAGCACAGACGAGCGGCGCAGAATCCGCAGATGCTTTGACATCAGCCGGAACGGTTGACGCTGCAACCGGCGCGCATCTTGGTCCCGTTCCTAGCGGCGAAAGTAATGACGTGCGTTCCCGCGGCCCGGTCGAGAAGGGAATTGCGTCATGGTATGGAGTGCCGTATCACGGGCGGCGCGCGTCCGATGGCGAAATTTATGATATGTACAAATTTACGGCCGCGCATCGCACGCTGCCTTTTAATACTGTTGTGCGTGTGACGAATCTCGCAAATGACAAGCAAGTGGATTTGCGCATCATCGATCGCGGGCCGTTTGTGGACGATCGGATTATTGATTTGTCGCTGGCCGGTGCGCGTGCAATTGATATGGTCGGGCCGGGAACGGCGCGAGTGAAAGTTGAAATTGTTTCGGCTCCAGGAAATGAGAGCGTCACAGCCGGAAGATTCGCGGTGCAGGTCGGCGCATTTGCAGAGCGCGCGAATGCGGAACGTCTGCGCGAAAAACTGGCGGCTGATTACGAACACATTTCCATTCAGGGTACAACCGGCCCAACCGGGCGATTGTTCCGCGTGCGCGTCGGCAGCGAGCCGAATGAAAATGCCGCGCAGAAGTTGGGAAATAAATTGAGCGGCGTCACAGGAATGCACACTTTTGTTGTGAGACTCGACGACGCGCCGGCCAGCACTACTCCAGGAAGCGATTCGCAGCGATGAGCGACAGCATTTTATGAGCGACGACTGCATATTCTGCAAAATTTCACGCGAGGAAATTCCTGCGAAACATATCTATGACGACGCGGAAATTTTCGCGTTCGAGGATATTCATCCGCAAGCGCCGACGCACCTGCTAATCTCTCCGCGTAAACATTTGGTTTCGCTGAATGACGCCGAAGAAGGCGACGCCGGAATGCTCGGAAGGATATTATTGGTTGCGAAGCAACTAGCGGACGAGCGTGGACTTTCCGGCGGCTACCGCGTGGTGATTAATAACGGCGCGGAAGCCGGGCAAAGCGTGGACCATTTGCACGTTCACGTGCTAGGCGGACGCGCGATGAGATGGCCGCCCGGGTAGAGTGGCACTTCTATGATGCATCGTCGTTTTCTGGTAAAGAATTGAATTCTCCGACGCTTGTCCTTCTGCCCGGCCTTGAAGCTACCGGCAATTTATTCGCAGATTTCGTTTCTCAACTTCCTCCGACGCTGGCCGTGACTATTGGCAGGTATCCCAACGAACAATTCCTTTCCTACGCGGAACTCGTCCCTTATATTCGCACAATAATTCCCGTCGGCGCGCCGTTCGTACTTGTGGCCGAATCATTTTCGACTCCGCTGGCTGCAATGTTTGCAGCCACGCGCCCGGCGAATCTTCTGGGACTGATTTTGTGTGCAGGATTTGTCACAAATCCTGCGAATAATTGGACACTGTTGGCGAAGATTCTGGCAAGACGCACGGTTCTCCGCATTTCACCGTCGCGTTGGTTTCTTGAACGCTTCGTTATGGGAAATAATCCGTCGGCCAATCTTGAAGCGAACTTCCGGGAAGCTCTACGCGAGGTGGATGCCGAAGTATTGGCCGCCCGACTTCGCGAAATTTTGAAATGCGATGCGCGAGAAGCGCTAAGCCGAACGACAATTCCGTTGATGTACATTCAGGCCGGACGCGATCGCTTGGTGCCGCCGGAATGCTTTGCCGAGATCCGACGCGTTCGGCCTGACGTGGAGTTGGCAACAATTCCGGGCGCGCCGCATCTGGTGTTGCAACGAGAGCCGCAAAAATGTGCGGATGCTATCGTGCGCTTTGTTGAAAAGTTGGCTCTCGTCAGTACGCCGTAAACGGCCCCGCATTCCCTGAAATATTCTCCTGCTCAAATCCAACGAACACGTTCCGCCCCAGGAAAAACGGCAGTCCCCAATCGAAATTTCCGGAACCCGGCCCGGCTAGATCGTTGAAGATAAAATTTGGATCGGAAGGGGAAAGGAGCATGTCGGCATTCTCCACGTTAAAGTTGATTGGCGTGCTGGAGCCGTTCTGTCCTTGATTCGTAGCGGAAAGATTATCTGTCGTGGTTGGGCAGTAGAAAAAGTTGGCGTCAGAGCAAACCGAAATTCCTGTCGCCGCCGTATTCAGGAAGAACAAACCGTTTGAGCCGGTGTCCACGAAACTGTTCGAGTATGATTTTCCTTGAAATGTGGTTGTGAAGTTGCCGTTGTCATCTAGCGTGAGAACGGTGGCGCTGCCCAGCGCGTTATTGGATTGTGTGCCGATGCCGAAGATCAGTTCGCCGTTCACGCTGACAGCTCCGCTGGCACTAACGGAAGGAAGTGCGATGATCACGCCGTTGTTATCCGTGGCGAAAAGTGAAACCGGATTTTGCAATTGAGAACCAATAGGCTGTTCAATTTCCTGGCAGCCCGAAGATGGGCACGTGAAATAAATTCCCAGGTTCGATTCCGCAGCACACGCGGGACCGCAATCCTGTTTGAAATTTCCCACTCCTAGAATTCCATTCGCGCCTAAATCGGCGAGACTTTGCATCGTTGGGCCGTTACTCGAGCAACTTGTTGGAATGTTGGCAAAATTTTCGGCGCCGATAATTTGCATTGGGAAAGAACTGGCTTTCTCGCCGGCAATTTCCATGTCCGTTGTGTGAACCGGCCCCCACGTGGATCCCGATACGAATGGAAAACATTCGCCGATAGGATTGTTATTTGAATCAGTTTGCTGCGGCAGTGAAAATCCCGAAGGAAGCGCGGAGGAAAGAATGCGCAGACCGGTGGAACCCGTATCAACCAGGACGCCGCTAATAGTTGCGCAGTTGGAAGTTCCCGGCGCGCAAAGGGTGACGCTGGTGTACACGCCATTGACGAGACCAGTTGGCCCGCCACCAGCGGTAATCGCAACAGAATTATTTACTCCCGTTGGTGGCGTGGAAGGCGGCGTGATCGGGTTGGAGCCGGAACTGGCAGCGCTGCCGCCGCATCCTGCGAGGCAGAGTAGAAAAGTACAAAGCAACGCAAGCAATGGCAAACTCGCGGAAAAAATTCCATTCTTACTGGATCGCATCAGCGGTCACTCCTTGTGGAATCATTTGCGGAACATAGGCGCGGCCGAAAAATGAGCGGGCGTGTCCGCCGCGTTCCACGATCAGGCCCGGCAACTGAATTGAAACTGGCCCGCGCGCAGCTTTTTTTCCTTGAGCGGCAACCATGTATTGATTGAAATATGGGCCAAGAAGCTGGCGAAGATCGGGCATCCACGGGCCGTTCCACGTCACTCCGAAAACAATTCCGTTGGGGGAAGCATATTCGCGCACACGAATTCCTTGCGGCGATTGCATCTCGTGCAGCTGATAACCGGACGTCGACGTGACCTGCCGCGAAGCGCCCATTTTTAATTGGTCGGCTTGAATCGTCGAGATCGTGCCGCCCAATTCCGCAGATGCCGGCACGGCAAAAACGATAACCGCTAAAGCTAGAGCCAACAGCGGACTGCTCCATTTTCGGTCGATCCAAATCATTGGATACGCTCCTGTCAAAATTCCGCGCAGGAATTTCGGCACATCGATTCACGATTTAAATTTCGCGTCTGCTACCGGGCAAGCATTCGCCGACGGCGCGCTGCGCTTCCCTATGGGAGTTGGGCTGAAGAAGAAAACTGATCCGAACCGCGGAACGGTTTCCCCTCTGGGGTTTCGTGCTGGGGTGAAACGAACTCAGTACATTGGATGGCGATATTCCGAAGCCGGTTGCCTGAAGGATTTCCCGACTAAACTAAGCTTAATCGCGAAACGTGAATTGGAATTGAACCTTGCCTACACCCACTTTATCGCCTTCGGATAATTTTTTCTGCCCCGAAATAGATGCGCCGTTCACCACCGGCGTCTGCGCGCTGCCGCCAATGTAATATCCATCATCGCGGCTGGTAATTTGCGCCGCCACGGTCGGCGCGAACCATCCGCGCAACCGCACCGTAGCCATTTTGGATTTGCCGATGACGGTGAGTTTGTTGGTCAGCTGATATTCCGCGCGATCCGTTTTTCCACTGACCACCACAAGCGACGGAACTCGTTTGCGGCTGGGCGAAACTTGCGCGCGCTCGCCCATGTCGGCGGCATGTTGAAACATATCGCGCGATTGTTTGGTATCCAGCACCACTGTCTCATCCATTTTCGGCGCCACGGCTTTGTGCGGGCCTTCGTCGGGCTGCACGGTGATGTAAGCCGTATCCACCAGCAAATAATGTTTGCCAACTTTAATGCTGTCGCCGTGCTGCAGCACGGAGCGCTCGATTCGCATGTCATTTACAAAAGTTCCGTTCAGGCTTTGCAGGTCTTCGACGAAAAGTTGTTCCTCGACCCACGTGATTCGCGCGTGATGATTCGAGACGGCGAGATTGTCAATCATCACTTCATTGTCGGGAGCACGGCCGATGACCATGCCGCGTGCGCCAACGGGAATTTCCCGAAGTTCTTTGCCGTCAAAGCTAAGTATTAGGCGAGCCATGCGCGCAAAATCCTCTGTAACACGATGTTACAGAGGGCTGGCTGCGGAAGGTATGAAAATTATTGCGGAATTGCTGCAAGTGATAGCGTCTAGCTCGCGTCGCCTGCGGACGCGTTTCCATCGCCATGGCGCCAGCGTTTAAATTTATCGAACAGGCCGTCTGGTTCGGGAATCAAGCGAATGACAATTGCGCTGGAATTGTCGAGGCCGCCGTTTTCATTCGCCAGTTCGATTAGACGATCGGCGGCTTGTTGCGCCGATGTGGAAGTCATCAGCGTGCTGCCGATTTCTTCGTCGGTCACCATGCGCGAAACGCCGTCCGTGCACATCAGGATTGTATCGCCGGGCATGAGCGTGTGTTCGTCGGCGTCAATTCCAATTTCCGGATGAGGCCCGAGCGCGCGCGTCAAAACATTTTGCAGTTCGCTGCTTTCCGCTTGTTGAGGAGTGATCAATCCCTGCCGCACTTGCTCGGCGACAAGCGAATGATCGGCCGTCAATTGTTCCAGCGCGCCGCCTCGCAATAAATAGGCGCGGCTGTCTCCGACGTGAACGAGACTCAATCGCTGGCCTTCCATCCACGCCGCAACCACGGTCGCGCCCATTCCGCGCTGTTCCAGGTTACGTTCGCCTGCGTCATAGATGCGTTTGTTCGCCAGATAAACCGCGCCGGCCAATCGATTTGTGTGCGCGGAAAGTTCTGGGCGCGGTTCGCCGTAAGCCGTGGCGTCGGGATCTTCAAGCCCGCCTTTGCAATGTTCGATTACTGTTTCGACGGTGAGATTACTGGCGAGTTCGCCGTGCGCTTCGCCGCCCATGCCATCGGAAACTACGTACAGCCCGAGCGAAGGCTCGACGCGATAAGCGTCTTCGTTATTTTCCCGGACGCGCCCAACATCTGTGCGCGCTCCCACGTCAATCTTCACTCGATGCCCTCGGACTGCTGGCAGGCTAACAAAGCGGCGCGAGCCGCGCAAGCCGCGATGTGACAGACGTGCAGATTGGCGAGGTATCCCCGGAGAAACAACGATATTGCTGCGGCTCCCTCGGACGTTTCATTTCGCTATACTGTTTTGGTACTCAGCTTCCGATGGCCTCTCTCGAGCAGATTTGGCTTTCTCCGAACCTTGAAAAGCGACGCTGGGCCGCGAAGTTGCGGTCTACCTATGGCGTTCGCGGGCGTGCGCCCGATTTGCGAGCACCAGACCCGCACGTGACGGAAAATAAAAATCCCAAACTGAAACAGCGCGTCGTTTGGATCGCGGATGTGCAGCGCGACAATCTCGAAAAGCTACGCGATCTCGCCGCAAAACTTCCACGCGTAAAATTGATTGGCGTAATAGGCAAAGGCGCGCCGCAGAAAACGCGCGGAATCGAATGGTACGCGTGGCTACCGCGCGATAGTTCGCAAGAAATTGTCCGGAAAACAATTGCAGCCGCGTTTGGAAGCATGGAATTGAAGGCGCAGAAGCAGAAAGCGGTTGAAGATCTGGCGCGCACCGAACGCGAAATGGAACAGCTTCACGAAATTGGAATCGCGCTTTCAGCGACGCGCGACGCAAATGCGGTGCTCGAACTTATTTTATCAAAAGCTCGTGAGATCACGGGCGCGGATGCCGGCTCAATTTATTTAATCGAAGAAAAGCGCGCCGATGACGCCGTGAACGGCGACGTACGGCTATCTTTGCGATTTAAAATGTCTCAGAACGATAGCGTGGAAATTCCGGCCCGCGAAATGTCCATGCCGATTTCGGAGTCCTCCATTTCCGGATTTGTGGCGCTGAACGGAACCGTGATTAATTTGCGCGATGCCTATCGGGTGCCGGCTTCCGCTCCTTATCACTTAAATGTTCAGTTGGATCGCGAACTCGGCTATCGCACACGCTCACTTTTAACTTTACCCATGAAAAATGCAAAGGGTGAAGTGCTCGGCGTACTGCAACTGATCAATTGCAAACGCGATCCGAAAATTAAACTCACGCGTCCTGAAATGGTTGCGCGCCAGGTGCAGCCGTTCTCGCCGCGCGCCGTTCAATTCGCGCTTTCGCTGGCTTCTCAAGCGGCGGTCAGCTACGAAAATAGCAAGCTCTATCAGGATATCGAGACTCTCTTCGAGGGGTTTGTGCAGGCTTCTGTGAGCGCGATTGAACAGCGCGATCCTACAACGTCCGGGCATTCGCATCGCGTGTCTGACATGACCTGCGGATTGGCCGAGGCCGTCGATCGCACGCAGAATGGCGCTTATGGCGAAGTGAAATTCACTCGCGAGCAAATGAAAGAAATTCGCTACGCCGCGTTGCTGCATGATTTCGGCAAAGTTGCCGTGCGCGAAGAAGTGCTCGTCAAAGCAAAAAAACTTTATCCCGGCCAATTGGAAATTGTGCAGACACGTTTTGACTACGCGCAAAAAGAATTAGAAGCCCGTTACGAAAAAAAGAAATTCGATCTAGTGCTGCGCGACGGCGTCCAAGGCGCGCGCGAAGAAATTGCGGCGCTCGATCGCGAACTGGCGCTAAAGCTCGATGAATTGCACGACGCGTTTCGCTTTGTTTCAAAGGTGAACGAGCCGACAGTGATGCCGGAAGGGAATTTCGATCGATTAATTTCAATTGGCAGGCAATCGTTTCCCAATCCGCGCGGCGGTGAACTGCCCTTGCTAACCTCTGAGGAAATTCGCTTCCTGAGTATTCCCAAAGGAAGTTTGGATTCCTACGAGCGTCAGCAAATTGAATCACATGTCGTGCACAGTTTTAATTTTCTGATGCAAATTCCATGGACGCGCGAAATTCGCGGGATTCCCGCAATCGCGCGCGCTCATCACGAAAAACTAAATGGCACCGGATATCCGCGTCAACTCGTGGCCGCGCAAATTCCTGTGCAGGCGAAAATTATGACGGTCTGCGATATTTTTGACGCGCTCTCCGCTTCCGATCGCCCTTACAAGAAAGCAGTCTCGCCGGAACGCGCACTCGAAATTCTGGAATTATCCGTGCGCGATAACGAACTCGATCCCGCTCTCTATCGATTATTTGTCGACGCGAAAATTTATCAGCTCCTCCACAAGACCCACTAATCCGCCCCGCCATTTCCGAACAAACTTGAACGAAACGCGCACGCGCTTTCGCCCGTCATTGAACATGTCGGGAAGGTTGCAGTCCCATCCTTTCTAATGTATGAATTTGCTCCAGGTCAGAATCAAAGCGTATCGACGGAGGTGTGCCAAGTGATTTCCATCAGTGCAGAACGAATTCGAGTGTCAGCATTTGCAGTTGCGTGCGCAGCAATTCTCAGTTTCGGATTGCAGGCCAGCGCGCAAACTACTTATCAAAAGCCGCCGAAAGAAATTTTGGACGTGATGAACGCGCCGGTAGTTCCGACCGGCACCGTCAGTCCATCGGGCGACTACATGATTATTTCGCGCCAAGTCGGATATCCGACCATCGCCGATCTGGCGCAGCCCATGCTGCGGCTCGCGGCAATCCGGATTAATCCCGCCACGAGCGGCCCGCACAATGTTCCGTCGTTCACAGATTTTGTCGTGAAGCGCGTTTCCGACGGCAAGGAAATAAAAGTTGCACTGCCCGCGGAAGGAAGATTCAGCCCGCCGCGATGGTCGCCTGACGGCAAGCGATTTATTTTCACGCAAACCACGCGCGACGCGATTCATCTCTGGACCGGCGACACCACCGGCGCGATTCACATGATTCCCGAAGTTCGCATCAACGCGGTTCTGGCCGGCGGCGGTGGACGCGGCGGAGGTGGCGGCGGTT